>SCQL01000018.1 GCA_004299235.1 bacterium | reverse complement strand
CTTCGACGAGCGAGACCGAACACAGATCGCCCGTCAGGCCGTGCGCCGGCTGGAGCGCCTCGGCTACACCGTCGAACTCAGCGAGGGCGCTGCCTAGTCGAACTCACTTTTCGGGTTAAGGTCAGGCGATGGCGCGGACCGGTTCGACAAGAGCCCATTACGTCGCCCGCCTCTGGGCCGAGCTCGGCCGCATGGGCGGCGAGCACGACGCCTTCATCAAGGTCATCATCGTCGAGCGCATCACCAAATCGGTCGTGCTCATCGCGCTTGCCATCGGCTTGCTCGTGGCCGGCAGGCGCGGCCTGCTCACCAGTTGGTCCGATTACGCTCAGGACCAGCTGAACCTCACCGCCGGCCGCAGCCTGGCCGTGTTGCTGCTACTGAAGCTGGTCGTCGTCATCGGCACCTTCAACCACATCACGCTGCTCGCCATCAGCGCCATGGCCTACGCGCTGCTCGAAGGTGCTGAGGGAGTCGGGCTCGCGATGCGGCGCCGCTGGGCCGAGTACCTGACGGTGATCGCGACCAGCATCCTGATCCCGTACGAGGCATATGAGGTGGTCCACAGACTCACGCTCTTCAAGGTGGGCGCGCTCCTATTGAACGTTGCGGTGGTGGGCTACCTGGTTTACCGAAAGCGCCTGTTTGTCGGCATCTGAAGCGGGGACCAACCACGAGCACCGGAACCCGGCGCGATGGGCCACGTATCTGAGCAGCGCGGCCAGCGTCTCGAACCCGTAGACGGTCGAGGTCCCGAAGCTGACCGAGCTGGCATCCTCGTGGTATCGGCCGATGGCCGGGACTTCGCCGATCTTGAACCCGAACGTGGCCGCCTGGATGAGGACCTGGGTGTCGAAAACGAAGTCGTTGCTGTTCTCCAGGAAGGGAATCGCCTCGAGGAAGCGGCGCGAGTAGGCCCGATAACCGGTGTGATACTCGGAAAGGTGAAGGCCGAGGACTCGGTTCTCGGCCGCGGTCAGCAACCGGTTGCCCAGGCGCTTCCACCATGGCATGCCTGCCTTGGCCGGATCCAGGCCCAGCCAGCGTGATCCGAGCACGATGTCGGCCTCGCCGTCCTCGATCGCCTTGCATAGATTGGGGATGATGGTGGGGTCGTACTGCCCGTCGGGGTGCAGCATGACGACCACATCCGCTCCCATCCGAAGCGCCTGCCGGTAGCACGTCTTCTGATTTCCGCCATAGCCGAGATTTTGCTTGTGCCGAATCACGTCGAGGTGCAGCGCGATGGCGACGCTGACGGTGGCATCGGCGCTTGCATCATCCACCAGCAGGATCCGGTCGGCGTGGCCCTGCGGAATGCCGCCGACGACCTCCATCAGCGTCTTCGCCGCGCGATACGCGGGAAGAACGATCACGCGTCGAGGTCGTGGGCCGCTCCAGGTGAGCTCACCGAGGGGCAACGGCTCGGGCCGCACCGACATGCGCTCGAAGGTGAGATACGCGGCGACCGCCAGCGCTCCGACAGCGGCCAGCCAGAGGTTGAGGGCGAGGGTCAGGTTGATGGCGGCGTAAGAGAGACCGAGTACGATGGCGGCCGCCATCGGCCGCCGCAGCTCGCCCGCGAGCGCCAGGTCCGCCAGAGCAAAACCGGGGATGACCATCAGCGCCAGGTCGTGCACGTTCTGATGAGGGCTCAGCACCAGCGAGGCAGCGACGGCCAGGGCGAAGTCCAGGCGCGGCTGGTCAGGGCGCCAGCTGAGCGACAGCGCCACGAGAGCCAGGAGGAAGACCAGGACCACCAGCGCCGCCGCCTTGCCGCCACCCGGCAGCGCTTCGAGAATGTTCCGCAATGAGTAGATGGCGGTGTCCGTGTACACCAGCTCGCCGGGGGCGGGCAGCTTACCGGCAATCGCCCAGGTGCCAACCGCGCCCAGGTAGCCGACCACCGCATTGGCACCAAAGCCGGCGACGGAGATCACCCCCAGACCAGCGACGACGCCCGCGAACCCTGCCAGCGCTCGCCACGCCCGGCGGGCGATGAAGAGCACGGGAATCAGCAGCAGCAGTTGTGGCTTGGCGAGAGCGAGCGCGCTGAAGATTCCGGCCCACCCATAAGAGCGTCGCGCCCAGGCGGCATACGCGGCCGCCAGCGGGACCAGCACGACCAGGTCGGACTGGCCCTGCAGCACGGTGACGAACAGCGGGAAGTAGCCGGCGATCATCGCGCCGGCGACCACCGCCGCACGGCCGTGAACACGAAGGCTGTGGCGGACGAGCAGAACCACCAACACGGCAGCCAGCAGCACGTTGAAAGCGGCCATGGCGTAATAGGCCTGTCGATAGTTCAGATAGGCGAGGGGGGCGATGAGCAATGTGTAGTAGGGCGGGTGGAAGTACGGGAGAACGAGGAAGCGGTCCGGTGGCTGTGCTGTGACCTGGAGCTCGAACTGTTTCTGCAGAACCAGGTCGTAGACGGCAGAGCCACCCCTGAGGACGTAGAGCTTGGCGGCCGCATAAAACGAGAAAAAGTCCGGACCGGCGAGGTCGCCCCGCACGAAGTTCAGCCAGTAACCCGCCCAGAAGAGCAGCGACCCGATGCCGGCTCCTGCGCCGGCGGCATAGCCCATGCGCCGCCACCTCATGGCGGCAGGTTCACCGTCCGGTTTCGAGTCGAAGCGCGAAGCGTTCCGGAAGCCTGGCCTTCCGGATCGCTCGTTGCGCCCCCCTGATGTCATATCGGATGCGCCGGAACTCGAAGGTCTCGCTGTCGACGTCCCAGACTCCATAGCTGGCGGTTGGGCTGCCGTCTCGGGGCTGGCCGACGCTGCCGGGGTTGACCAGCGCAGGTCCCTCGAGGCGAAAAGTGTCGACTCGATACTCATGGGTGACCTGACCGCCCGCCAGCCCGAAGATCCCCGGCACATGCGTGTGCCCGTGGAAGCAGATCCCGCCGTTGATGAGCTCGAGGTTGGCATGGGCGACCGCGGTGTCGAGCACGTATTCGTAGATGTGGTCACGGGGACTCGCGTGCACCAGCAGCACGTCGTGCTCGACGTGGCTGTCGGGCAAGCCGCGCAGCCATTCGAGGCGCTGCCCGCCGATCACGTCGACCGTCCAGCGAACGACAGAGGCGGCATCGTCATTGAACCATTCCAGGATTTCGGGGTCGGTGCAGGCGCGGTCGTGATTGCCGACCAGCGTCAGCCAGCCACGTTTGGTGACTTCGTCCACGCATCGCTTGGGGTCACCACCGTAGCCGACGACGTCGCCCAGACAGAGCGTCTTGTCCACAGGCGGGCAGTCGCGCAGAACGGCCTCGAGCGCATGCCAGTTGGCGTGAATGTCCGAGAAAATCGCGACCCTCAAGCCGGCTTCTCGTACAGGCGCGGATAGATGTGGTCGAAGAGGATGCGCAGAGTGGCGGCAATCGGAACGGCCACGAACATGCCGAGGATTCCCGCCCAGCTGAAACCGGCGATGAACGCCACGATCACCAGGATCGGTGGCAATCGGACGGCGTCGCCCATGACTTTGGGATAGACAAAGGTGAGGATGATGTTCGAGATCAGAAAGTAAAGGACGACGATGAGCAACGCCTTGATGGGGCCGGCCGCCAGGCCGACGAGGATGGCCGGAACCGCGCCGATGAACGGCCCCAGATAGGGGATCAGCGCGGTGATGCCGGCAATGAGCCCAAGGGCGACCGGATCTGCCAGCCCCAAGGCCGCACACGCGATACCGGAAAGAAGGCCAATCAACGCGGCGATGATCAGCTGACCGCGCGTATACGCGTAGAGCATCTTGCGGACCTTCCGCCAGATCTGGTCGAAGTCGGTGCGGTAGTCGTTCGGCACTAAGCGGCGCAGGACGCTCCGGGCTGCGGCCGCGTCGAGCGCCAGCAGGAACGCGACGATGAACATGAGCAGGAGCTGAAGCATGGTGGTGAGCGCGGTGAGGCCGAACGTGACCGCGTTGCCGAACTGTCCGAGGAGGTAGTCCTTGAGGTGTGCGCTGATCGACTCGGTGGTGCTCTTCAGGTCGATGTCGATGCCAAAGATCTGCACCGGGGATCCCTGAAGGCTGTTGATCCGGTTCTGGGCCGCCGCGGCCAGGCTTGGGGCCTGGACCTGCAGCTGGCCGACCTCTTTGACGCCCAGGGGCACGATCAGCAGAACCAGGCCGCCGATGGCGACGATGATGACGACGAAGAGCAGCGAAATGGCAACCATCCGGGGCACACCGAGTCCGACCAGGCGCGACACGGCGGGCTGAATCAGGAAGGCGATGGCGGCTCCGAGCACGAAAGCGCCCAGAAAATCTCGGAGCAGGTACAGCACGACGAGGGCGACGCTGAGGGCACCGAAGCCGAAGGCGATCTGCAGGTACCGCCGCCGCCGCTGAGGATCTAGCGACCAGGCGGATACCGCGCCCACGGTGATGGTGCTCGGCCCCTCCGGTTCGCTCTCGTGTGGGGCGCCTTTGGGGTGGGGGCTTGGACGCACGTTACGCAATCCCCGCAGTATGACGATGATTCCAATCCCCAGAGCCGCTCGCGAGCGGGCCGCTGGGGGCTTCAGTTCACTTGGCCTGCGGCTGGGCCCCCGCCGCTCGGAGGGTGGCCTCCTCATAGGCGGCGCCATGCAGAGGGTTGGTCGTGGAGCGCCCGGCGGCAATCGCATACAAAGCCAGCAGCACAAGGCCAACCCCCATGACGCCGAATGCGCTGAGCGGACCCGACATCTTGGTGATCAAACCCCCCGCCGCGAAGCCCACGATGCTTGCCGTCTGCACGAGGCCGAATCGTGTGGCCATGACACTGCCTCGGTTCGACGGGTCGGCAGCTTCCAACACGGCCGTCTGATTCGCAACTGCGTAGATCGGGTTGCCGATTGATGCAATAAAAAGGGCTGCCGCTATCAACATCAGCGATTGGCTCATCGCAATTGCGAGGGAGAAGGTGCCGCTAACGAGGAGCCCGGCGCCGACTGTGCGCATGGTCCCGATAGTGCTGAGTCTGCCGACGCCGACAGACCCGGCGAAAATCCCTACCGATAGCACTAGCTCCAGCATTGAATAGGTCTGCCCACCATGGCCTGCAGCTGATGCGCCAACGATGCTCGGCTGGTAGGCAAGCGCAAGCAGTGCAGGAAGGCCGATAGGCAGGAGAAATGCAGCAATGGTGGCAACCACAAGATGGGATCTCGCCGCAATCACCGACCATGAGCGTCGAAGTGCGCCTGACACCGGAGTCGCGAGGCCTCCGCCGCCTAGGTTGGGTATTCGGCTGACGATCGCGGCTGCAAGCGCGAATGTCATCGCATCGGCGATAAAGAGAAAGTTTGTGGAGTGAGGAAGCGATGCAAGAATCGCGCTTGCCAGCCCGAATCCGCATGCGCCTGCCAGCATGGTTATGGCTGCAACCATGGCGTTGGCTTTGCCTACCTGTCCAGGCGAGACTAATCCTGGAATCGCCGCTTGGCGGGCGGGCTGAACTACCGCATTGATCGATGCGAGGAAAAATAGGATCGGAATAATCAGCCACCATCGCATCCCAAGCGCTAACGGAGTAGCCATAAGGATCGCGGCTCGGAGCAGCTCAAGTCCGATGACCAACCCACGCCTCGACAGTCTGTCAGCCACCCCGCCGAGAGCGCTGGTCATGACGATCGTGCCCAGCGCCTGAGCGATAAAGCCAACGGCGACAAGGCGGGGATCACTGGTGGCCAAATAGATCGAGACGAGCGTCGCCACCTGGGTTAGGGGATCGCCGAGCGCGGAGATTCCAATTGCCGTGATAAGGCTGCTGAATCCAGGGTTCGTGCGCAGTACTCGAAGGGCGGTAATTCGCCGAGGCACCTCGGGGCGGTTGACAACGTCCAGCGGCTGGAGGCCGTGGAGTTCCCGGAGAGCGTCCACGACATTCGGGTCATACCAAAGGTTTGCCCGGCGGCTAATGTCCTCGACGCCTTCGATTGGAGTCATCAATGACTGCCGATAAAGCCGAGCGCCGGTGATAGTGTCAAATGAGTCGGCAACCGAGAGGATGCGGGCCCCGAACGGGATCACATCCCCTTTAAGGCCGGCAGGGTAGCCTGTTCCGTCCCACCGTTCATGATGATGCCGGACGAGAGGCGCTACCTCGGCTAATGCGGAATGCTGGGCGATCATGTCTGCGCCGATATCCGGATGGCGCCTCATGATCTCCCACTCCTCCTCACTCAGCGGCCCGGGCTTGTTAAGGATGTCGTCGCGAACACCGATCTTTCCTAAGTCATGCAGCGACCCTGCGGTGCGGATCAGCTCACATTCCCGGTCACCTAGCTCCAGATGCTCTCCTAAACGGGCGGCCAGCTCGGATACCCGTATGGAATGGGACTCGGTATATCGATCTCGAGCGTCGAGCGCCTGGGCAGCGAGGTCAAGGGTTTGGTCCTTGAGGAGAGTCTGCCGCTGGGCTGCGGCGACGTTACCGCGGGCTGCCAGAACGAACCCGAACAAGCCCGGGGCCATGATGTAGCCGATCAGGCCACCTTTGTCGAGGAGCAAAACAATAATCCCGCCGGAGAAGCTCACGGCTAGAGTTCCGATCAACGCGGCGACGCCAACGTTTTCGACCAGGGTCGTCAAGATCGAGGTACGTCTGACGTACGCCATGCCCATTGCCGTCAAGAGGTAGTTGAGCGCCACCGTCGCAATCACGTACGCCACGGTGCGCACCGGCAGGCCCCACCAGCTGCCTCCGCCGATCGAGGCCGCAGCGATTGAGGGGATCACGTGGGCAGTAGCAGACATCGCCCGATTGAATAGGAATGCCCACCAATTAATGGTCCGACCAGGGACC
>SCQL01000017.1 GCA_004299235.1 bacterium | reverse complement strand
GGGGAAAAATCGCCCCTCTCCCCTGCGGGGAGAGGGTCAGGGTGAGGGGCGCGAGCTCGCTGCCGCCGCGGGCAGAGGTTTCTTGGGATTTACAGCCTTCTTTGCTTGACGCCCGAACGGATGTTTGGTAGCATAGTCGCATGTTGGGGGTCGGGGGCACAGACCTTGAGGAGCTGGCCCTGGCGGTGCGCAAATTCCAGGCCCGCGACCAGCGCCGCGTCGACGCCAAGGGCCTGCGCGGCCTGATTGACGCCCTGGAGGGCGAGTTATCCGCCATGGCCCGCCGCCTCCAGGAGTCGGGCGAGCATCTGCAGAGCGGCAGCGTCTCCGCCGTCGCCTGGCTGTGTTTCGCTCACCATCGCCTCGTCCATGAGGGGGGATGGCAGGTGGTCAAGGCGGGTCGCGAGTTCCGCTTCCTGCCGCCCGAGCGGGTGGTGATGCGGCGGGCGCGTGGACCGGGTGTGCGCTGGGCGGCTTAAGCCGCCCAGCTGATCTCGATCACCGCTCTATCTGTAGACGCCGTTGTGGCCGAGGCAGTGAAGGCCGACGTTGGGAAAGTACGTCAGGCCGTGATCCTCGGCGCCCACGGGAATCTTGGCGATGAGCTGGCCGGTGACCGTGTTGATCACGTACACCGTGGCGTTGTAGCGCCCCGAGGCCCAGAGCTGGGTTCCGTCCGGGTTGAGCTGCAGCATGTCCGGGCTGCCGCCGCCGGGGATGTACCACTTGGCGACCACGGTGCGGGTGGCGAAGTCGATGACGGACACCGAACCCTCGAGACGGTTGGAGACGTAGAGCGATTTCGTGTCGCGTGACACCTGCAGGCCGTGTGCACCGCGGCCGGTGGGGATGAACTGGATCTCTTTCATCGCGACCGGGTCGACGACCGACACCCCCATTCGGCCCTGGTTGGTGACGTAGAACAGGCTCCCGTCGGGCGAGAGCCTGACGTCGATCGGGAGCCCGCCGACGTGAACGTACCCGGCCAGCCGCATGTTCACCGTGTCGACCTTGGCGACGATGCCCGAATACTCGGTGGAGATCATCAGGTAGCTGCCGTCGGCGCTGAAGTCGAGGTGGTCCGCGCCGGGCCATGGGATCGCCACCGACTTCAGCAGCCGCCATCCGTTGTGCGGGTCGCGGAACTCGATTCGCTGCAGGCGCTCGACCACGTCGATCGCCTTGGAGCCGTCCGGGGTGAAATAGAGGTTGTAGGGAAAAGGTATCGAGATCGTCTGGCCGGAGGGCTTTCCGGTGTGGATGTCCAGGACCGTCAGGCTGCTCGACCCCTCGTTGTCGACGTAAAGCGCGCTCATGTCCCACGCCGGAGCGACGTGATGGGGGATGAAACCGACCGGGTAGTGGTCGATCACCTTGAGGGTCAGCGGGTCGATGACGTCCAGGGTGCCGGCCTTGCTGTTGGGGACGTACACCCGTGGCGGAAGCTCGCACAGCGGGCACGGCACGACGCCGGAGAGGGTGCTCGCGTAGACGTTGACCCCAGGCGGCGGCAGGCTCGCCGGCTGCAGGTCGGGTACGGGCAGCATGCTCTCGGGCTGCGTTTCGACCGGCTGAGTCGCGGCGGTCGACGGCCTCACGGCCGGGGCCGTCCACACCACGGCGAACACCACCGCGGCGGGGCCGACGATGGTCAACGCGAACAGGAAGGCGAAGACGATGCGCACCGACCGCGACCGGAGCGCCGAGGCCAGGCGGCTACTCGTCGGGGAGGTCTTCAAGCTTGGGCGTCAGCTCGCACACCCAGCGGCCGTCGTCCAGGCGCCGGATGAAGCGACCGTAACCCTGGTTCCGGGCGACGTTCGCGAATTGCTCCTGGGTGACGAGCGCGCGCAGGCGGGCAAGGTCGGCGTAAGTGTTGTCGCGCATGATGCCGCCGACAACCCCTGCCAGCTCCCGCCACTGGCCCTCTGACAGCGGCTCGCCGTACCCGGCGATGGTGACCAGCAGCGCCGCCGTGGCGCCCGTGATCGTCTCGGGCAGGATCTTTTCAGCCTTGGCGCGCGTGATGATCTCGCGCCCGGTGCTGATGATGTCGGCGATTCGATCTCGACGCACACCGATGATGTCGCGACCGCTGCCGACCGTCGTGCCTTCCAGATATCTCGGTCCTGCTTCCATGTCCGGCCCACTATTCTAGTTAACGCACCACTTGGACCTGGAACTCGCGCCCGAGCACTCGTCGTTTCGAGCCGCCGTCAGGGAGCTGGCGCAGGGTGTGGTGAAGCCCCTTGCGGCCGAAATCGACCGCCAACACCGGTTCCCCGAAGAGGCGGTCAAAGCCGCCGCCCAAGCCGGGCTGCTCGGCGTCCTGATCCCGCGCGAGTATGGCGGCGCCGGGCTCGACGCCCTCGCGTTCGCCGTCTGCATCGAGGAGCTGGCGCAGGCCTGTGCTTCGACCTCGGTCATCGTCGACGTTCACACCAGCGTCGGCAGCGAGCCGATCCTGCTGTTCGGGACGCAAGAGCAAAAACGCCACTGGCTGCCACGGCTGGCGTCCGGCGAGCTCCTGGGCGCCTTTGCGCTCAGCGAGCCGGCGTCTGGATCCGACGCCGCCTCATTGCAGACGAGCGCCCGCCGCCACGGCGACGGCTATGTGCTCAATGGCACCAAGGTGTTCATCACCAACGTCGGATACGCGGGCCTGTACATCGTCTTCGCGCGCACCGGGCCCGAGCCGAAAGCGGCCGGCGTGAGCGCCTTCCTCGTGCCGGCTGGCACGCCCGGCGTCGGCGTCGGCCAGGTGTTCAAGAAGATGGGCCTCAACGGCTCGCCCACCGGGGAGCTCGTCCTGGAGGACGTGGTCGTCCCCGCCGCCAACCGGCTGGCCGCCGAGGGCCAGGGTTTCACGGTCGCGATGCGTGCCCTCGACTCCGGCCGCATCGGCATATCGGGACAGGCTCTCGGTATCGCGCAAGCGGCCGTGGACGAGTCCCGCGCGCTGCTGGCGGCACGCAACCGCGAACAGGGGGACGATTTCGCCCTGGCGGACATGGCCACGCGCCTGGAGTCCGCGCGGCTGCTCGCATATCACGCCGCCTGGCTTTGCAGCGGCGGGCGCCGGTTCACCCGCCAGGCGTCGATGGCCAAGCTCCACTGCACCGACACCGCCATGCAGCTGGCCCTCGACGCTCTCCAGCTGGCCGGGGAGGAGGGCGCGATCACCGGCAGCCCCTTCGAGCGGCACGTCAGAGACGCCAAGGCGCTGCAGATCTACGAGGGCTCAAACCAGGTTCAGCGCATCGTCATCGCACGTGAACTTCTGCAGGTAAGCTCACGCTGATGGATTTCGAGTTCTCGGAAGAGCAGGTCGCGATCCGGGACACGATCCGAGAGCTGGTCCAGGACCGGGTGGCGCCCCGCGCGGCCGAGATCGACGAGAAAGCAGAGTATCCCGAGGACGTCGAAAGGCTGTTCGCCGACAACGGCATTCTCGGCATCCCGTTCCCTGAGCGGTACGGCGGGATCTCCGGCTCGAGCGTCACCATCTGCATGGGGATCGAGGAGATCGCCAAGGCATGCGCGAGCTCCTCTCTGATCCTCGCCGTCCAGGCGCTGGGCTCGTACCCGATCCTCGTCGCCGGCACCGAGGAGCAGAAGAGGCGGCTCTGCCCGCCGCTGGCCTCCGGCGAGAAGGTGGCCGCCTACGCGCTCTCGGAAGCCGGCAGCGGCTCGGACGCCGCGGCCATGAAGACCCACGCCAAGCGCTACGGGGACGAGTACGTCCTGAACGGCACCAAGCAGTTCATCACCGCCGGCAGCGTCGCCGGCACGCTGGTCGTGTTCGCGCAGACCGACCCGGATTCCGACCACCGCGGGATCTCAGCTTTCGTCCTCGAGCGCGAGACCAGCCCGTGGCAGGCCACCAAGCTCGAGCACAAGTTGGGGATTCGCGGCTCGCCGACGGCTCAGCTGGTCTTCGAAGATGTCAAGGTCCCGGCCGCCAACCGGCTCGGCGACGAGGGCGCGGGCTTCAAGATCGCGCTCGCCGTGCTCGACCGCTCGCGACCGGGAATCGGAGCGCAAGCCCTCGGGATCGCCGAAGGCGCCTTCGATTACGCCCTCAACTACGTCAAGGAACGCAACCAGTTCGGGCAGGCGATCGCGAGCTTCCAGGGCATCCAGTTCATGCTCGCGGACATCGCCACCCAGATCGAGGCTGCCCGGCATCTCGTCTACCGGGCGGCGACCAAGGTCGACGCCAAGGCTGCGGACCTGACCAAGATCGCCGCCATGGCCAAGCTCTTCGCCTCGGACATGGCGATGAAGGTGACCACCGACTGCGTGCAACTGCTGGGCGGGTACGGCTACATCCGCGACTACCCGGTGGAAAGAATGATGAGAGACGCCAAGATCACGCAGATATACGAGGGCACGAACCAGATTCAGCGAGTCGTGATCGCGCGATCGCTCCTCCGCTAACCGCCGTGGACAGGGCGCCCGTCGAAAGTCCCTCCCCTCCGCCGGCGGTGGCGCCGTACCATCCGCCGCCGGCCTATCCGCCGCCCGGCATCGCTCGCGGCGGCACCACCGATGGGCGCGCCATCGCCTCGCTGCTGACCGCGATCGCCGGCCTCGCGCTCGGCCTGCCGCTCGGCGTTCCCGGCCTCGCCCTGGGTCCGATCGCCTATTTCCTGGGCCGGTCCGCGACGGGCCGGATCGACGGCTCGGCGGGTGCGTTGGGTGGACGCAGCCTCGCGGTCTCAGGCTGGGTGCTCGGGGTGGCGGCCACCGCGATCGGAGCCGCCGTCTCCGTGGTGTGGCTGGTGGTGGTGCTGGTCACGATCTCAGCCCCGCCGGTCTAGCACTCGGTGGAGCGCATCACGGACGCGTTCGGATGGCCGGTGCGCGATCCCGAGTGGCTGACCAAGGTGTTGATCATCGCGCTGACCCTGCTGATCCCGATCGCCGGCTCGATCAACGGGATCGGATGGATGCTGGCGTCGCTCGACCGGCTGCGGGCAGGTGAAGAAAGACTCGCGCCCGCCCACCTGGGCCACATCGGTCGCGGGGTCCGCGTCTTTGTCGTCAACCTGGTCTACGCGCTCGCGCTCGTCCTGGTCGCGGCCTTGCTCTACACGCCGGCGGTGTTGATCTTCATCCACGAGGGCAGAGGCTCGCCGGACGCCGGCTTGGTGTCGCTGGGCGTCCTCCTGAGCCTGCTGGCTTTCAGCGCCGCCACCCTCGGCAGCCTGGCGTTGAGCTTCGCCCTGCCGTCGATCGTCCTGGCCACGGAAAAAAGCGGCATCGCGGGAGGGCTGACGGTGCCAGACGTGCTGCGCCGCCTCCGGCTGAACATCGCCAGCACCCTGATCGCCGGCCTTATGCTGATCGCCGCCGCCTTCATAGGTTCGTTGGGGACGGTCGCGTGCGGCGTCGGTGTCTTGTTCACCAGCGCCTATGCGCTGGCGATGCAGGCGTGGATAATCCGCAGTTTCGAACTCGGTTCTCAGACCGCTGGATCAGCGTAAGGAGAAGCCTCATGTCGGACTTGCCGCCGCCACCGCCGCCGGGCGGCGAATACCCGCCCCCGCCACCTCCGCCGAGCGGCGGATTCACACCGCCACCTTCGCCGCCGGGGGGCGGGTTCGTCCCGCCTCCACCGATGGGCTACGGGGGAGTGCCGGGGGCGTATGCGGCTCCGCGCACCGACGGCCTGGCGATCGCATCGCTCATCGCCGGCATCCTGTCGCTCGTCTGCACGGTCGTGTGCCTGGGCATCGTCCTGGGCCCGACCGCGGCGATCATGGGCTTTATCGCCCGGCAGCGCGTCCGCTCGAGTGGCGGCGCCGTCGGCGGTGGCACCATGGCCTCGGTCGGCCTGGCCCTGGGGATCCTCGGCTTCCTGGCCAGCGTGGGCTGGTTCTTTTTCGCCGTCTACGCTTTGATCCACTCTTCGGGCGCCAGGCCGGCGACCTAGCCGCCGTGACGTAACCCGGAGGGCTCCATCAGCGTTCCTTAAGGCCTGGACGGTAAAATCCCGGTGCGCATGCTCAGGGCCAGGCCAAGGGCCAGGCGATCCCGCTACCACGTCTTCCACCGCCTGACCCGGTCGGTCCCCGCGGTATTGGTCGCTGCCCTGCTGCTGGTGGTGATCGTGGGCGCCACGCTGACCTACAAGCGCTTCGATGACTTCATCGCCGCGACCACCGGGCATCACCTCAACCCGATCGGCGAGGTCGTGCAGGCGGTCGAGCCGGCGCCCGGCACGATCGCCTACAAGCTCAAGCACGGCCAGCAGGTCAACATCCTCCTGCTCGGGATGGGCGGTTACGAGAACGACGCGCCCTACCTGACCGACTCGATCATGGCCGTGACCATCGACCCGGCGACCGACCGCGTGATGCTGGCCTCGATACCGCGTGACCTGGTCGTCCACATGAACCTGCAGGACCCGTCCAGCCGGACCTGGACCAGCAAGATCAACGCGGCTTACGAGGTGCCGTACACGAACATCATCTGCTGCGTCGCGTCGCAGTTCACCGGCCGTGACGGGGGCGGGTTGGCGGCGGAGCATGAGGCCGGCAAGGTGACCGGGATCACCTTCGACAAGTACATCGGCGTCGACTTCGTCGCGTTCCGGGACATGGTGAACGCGCTGGGCGGGGTCGACGTCTGCCTCTCCACCAACCTGGACGACTACTCGTATCCGGATTACCACAACGGCTACATGCCGATCCACTTCAAGGCCGGTTGCCAGCACCTGAACGGCGAGCAGGCGCTGGAGATCGCGCGGTCACGCCACGCGGAGCAGCCCCAGCAGGCCTCCGACTTCGGTCGCGCGCGCCGGCAGCAGGACATCATGCAGGCGATCAAGAAGAAGGCGACCTCCATCAACGGGTTCTCGAAGGCGCCGCAGCTCCTCGACGCCCTGCAGAAGAACATTCATACCGACATGAGCCTGTCGGACATGAAGGCGATCTATGACTGGGGCAAGAACCTTCCGGACACCTCGATCATCCGCATCGCGCTCACCGCGCCGTCGGGTGCGGCCGAAGGCAACCTGCTCGACTCTTACGACTGCGGCATGGGGCCGTACGTCTCGCAGCTGTGCGCCGACGACCCGACCTACAACATGATCCACCGGTATTTCTCGTCAATCTTCGTCGACCCGAAGGCGATGGCCGAGAAGGCGCCTGTCCAGCTCGCCAACGGCGCCAACAACTTCCCCGGCCTCGAGAGCCGGGTGACGTCGATGCTGGATCCCCTCGGGCTCCAGCTGGCCGACCCGGTGGTGCACCGGCCGACGCCGCAGACCGTGATCCTCGACTACTCGGGCGGCCGGTTTCCCCTGACCACCAAGTGGCTGCAGAGCTTCTTCGGCGCCACCGTCGTCCAGGCCACCCCGACCAACCCCGCGCCCGCCCCGGGCCAGCAGGCCTACGGCCTGGTGGTGGTGCTCGGGCACGACTTCGCCCTACGCTGGTTGGGCGAGTGAAGACCTGAACGACTCAGACCTGGCGGCCCGGTTTCGCTCCGGCGACGTCCGAGCTCTGGCCCGCGCGATCAGCCTCGTCGAAAGGCGCGAGCCTTCGGTGCGCGCGCTCGAAGAGGGCTTGCGCGGCCACGGCCGCACGCCCGGGGTCCTGGGCTTGACCGGCGCGCCAGGCACCGGCAAATCAACCCTGGTGGACGCGCTCGTGGCGCTGCTGAGAAGCCAGGACAGCTCGGTCGCGGTCCTCGCCACCGACCCCAACTCGCCGTTCACGGGCGGCGCGATCCTCGGCGATCGCGTGCGCATGCAGCGCCACGCGCTCGACCCCAAGGTGTTCATTCGCAGCATGGGGGCGCGCGGGCACCTCGGCGGGCTGTCCCTCGCCGCCCGCGAAGCGATCCGGCTCCTGGGCGCATTCGGCTTCGACCAGGTGATCCTCGAGACGGTCGGCGTCGGCCAGTCCGAGCTGGAGGTGGCGGCGGTGGCCGACACGACGGTGGTCGTGCTCACCCCCAACCTGGGCGATGGCGTCCAGATGATCAAGGCAGGCATCCTCGAGATCGCGGACATCTTCGTCGTCAACAAGGCCGACCTCGACGGCCACAACCGCGTCGTCACCGAGCTCCGCGCGATGCTGAGCCTGGCGCCGGGCCGCGCGCTGGGCGGCACGCCGAGGGCCTGGAAGCCGCCCATCATCGCCACGGTGGCGGCCCGCCAGGAGGGCATCGACGAGCTGTGGGAGGCGGTGCTCGCCCACCGGCGCCACCTCGAGTCGAGCGGCCGGGTGCGCGAGCTCGCGGAGCAGCGGCTCCGGGACGAGACCGCGGAGGTCGTCGCCGAGCTGGCCCGTCGGCACGCTCACCGAGCCCTGGCGGAGGATCCCAAGCTGGCCGAACGGCTCCTGAAGGACGGCACCCCGTATCGGACGGCCGAGGAGATCCTCAACCGGAAGCCATAATGGGTCCGAATCGATGAAAGTCCGAGCGCGCGGCCCGAAGCAGGCGTGGAAAGAGGATTTCGAGTCGGGCCCCACACGCGACGACGGCATCGAAACGTCGACGATCTCCGGCGTCCCGCTCCGTCCTCTCTACACGTCCGAAGACCTGCCTCGACGCCCCGAAGAGCTCCCCGGCCGGTTCCCTTACACACGCGGCATCCACACGAGCGGGTACCGCGGCCGGCTGTGGACGATGCGCCAGTTCTCGGGCTTCGCCACCGCCGAGGAGACCAACCGGCGTTACAAATACCTGCTCGCCAACGGGCAGACGGGCTTATCGGTGGCCTTCGACATGCCGACTCTGATGGGCCAGGACTCCGACGCGCCGACCAGTCGAGGGGAGATCGGCCACTGCGGGGTGGCCGTCGATTCGCTCGCCGACATGGAGACGCTGTTCGAGGGCATACCGCTCGGCGACATCACCACCTCGATGACCATCAACTCGCCGGCCGCGATCCTGCTGTGCATGTACATCGCGGTGGCGGAGGGGCAGGGCGTGCCGGCGTCCGGGTTGGGCGGCACGCTGCAAAACGACATCCTCAAGGAGTTCATCGCCCAGAAGGAGTTCATCTTCCCGCCCGGGCCTTCGATGCGCCTGGTCGTCGACTCGATCGAGTACTGCGCCAAAGAGGTGCCGCGCTGGAACACCGTCTCGATCTCCGGCTACCACATCCGCGAGGCCGGATCGACGGCCGCCCAGGAGCTCGCGTTCACGCTCGCCGACGGCATGGCCTACGTCGATGCGTGCCTGGAGCGCGGGATGCGCATCGACGATTTCGCCTCGCGGCTCTCCTTCTTCTTCGACGCGCACATCGATTTCTTCGAGGAGATCGCCAAGTTTCGCGCGGCCCGCCGCATCTGGGCGCGCTGGATGCGCGAGCGCTACGGCGCGCAGGACGAGCGGTCCTGGAAGCTCCGGTTCCACACTCAGACGGCGGGCGTGTCGCTGACCGCCCAGCAGCCCGAGCTCAACATCGCCCGCACTGCGGTCGAAGCGCTGGCGGCGGTCCTGGGCGGCACCCAGTCGCTGCACACCAACGCCATGGACGAGGTGCTCGCGCTGCCCACCGACAGGGCCGCCCGCATCGCATTGCGCACCCAGCAGATGCTGGCCTATGAGACCGGGGTCGCGAACACCATCGATCCCCTGGGCGGCAGCTACTTCGTCGAAGCCCTCACCGACGAGATGGAAAGGCAGGCGGAGGCTTACTTCAAGCGCATCGAGGACCTGGGCGGCGTCATCCCCGCCATCGAAGCGAGCTTCTTCCAGAAGGAGATCGCCGACGCGGCGTTCCGCTACCAGCAGGAGCTGGAGCAGAAGCGGCGGCTGATGGTCGGCGTCAACGAGTTCACCGTCGACGATGAGCCGCCGATCGAGATCCTGCGCATCGACCCCAAACTCGAGCGCGAGCAGGTGGCGCGAGTGCGCGGGGTGAGGGCCAAGCGCGACCAGGCCAGGTGCTCGAACGCGCTCAACCGCCTGCGCAAGGCGGCCGCGGGCACTGACAACCTGATGCCGTACATTCTCGAATCCGTGCGTGCATATGCCACCGAGGGGGAGATCATGAACAGCTTGATCGAGGTGTTCGGCATCTATACGGAGACGGCGGTCGTATGACGGCCACGGCGGTACGGCCCGTCCGGATCATCGTCGCCAAAGTCGGTCTCGACGGCCACGATCGCGGCGTCAAGGTGGTGGCCAGAGCGCTGCGCGATGCCGGCTATGAGGTGATCTACACCGGCCTGCGGCAGACGCCGGAAATGGTGGTCGACGCCGCGCTCCAGGAGGATGCCCAGGTCATCGGGCTGTCGATCCACTCGGGCGCCCACATGACGCTGTTCCCCGCGGTCGTGAAGGAGCTGAAGCGGCGCAAGGCCGGCGACGTGGTCGTCTTCGGCGGCGGCATCATCCCCGACGACGACATCGCGGCCCTGAAGAAACTGGGTGTGGAGCGGCTCTTCACGCCCGGCACCCCGCTCCAGGAAATCGTCGACTGGCTGAGGCAACGCTTCCCCGACGCGAGCTAAGCCGCAGCGGCCGCTCAGCCGCCCTGCAGCACCACCGTGCCGGCCATCTTGTCCATCCATCCCTGCTTCCGCGCGTCGAACGCGACCCAGATGACGCCGATGAAGCAGGCCAGGAAGGAGATGAACAGGCCGATCCATCGAATCAGGGCCTTGGTGACATCGATCGGCCCGCCGGTGTTGGCGTCGACCACGCGCAGCTTGAAGATCCGCTGGCCGAGCGTGGCTCCCCAGTAGGTCCACAGGCCGACGAAATAGGCGATGCCGATGAGGAGGTTGAGTCCAGCGGCGAGGCCGTAGTTGGCGCTGGCCGGGTCCGCCGGATTGGCCTGCAGGAGGGCGTCGAAGAGCCTGGAGACCACGGCGAGAATGACGCCGTCGATGAGGTAGGCGACGGCCCGGATCCAGAAGCCGCCGTACGCCGCCCGCGGGGCGTAGGCCGGGGCCGGCGAATAGACGCCTGGCATCGGCGGGGGCGGCGAGTAGCCGCCGGCAGGCGGCGGGGGCGGCGAGTAACCGCCGGCAGGCGGCGGGGGCGGCGGGTAACCGCCGGGAGGCGGCGGGGGCGGTGAGTAGCCACCGGGAGGTGGCGGGGGGTTCTGCATGCCTTCAATCCTCCGGGTGACGTGGCTGAAGTCGGCGCCCTGCGGCTTTGCCGTATCATAGCGACGCCTCTCCGACACGAGGCTGAACCATGCAACTCAAAGCCTCCACCCGCCAGCTTCTCGGCAAGCGCTCGCGCCGTCTTCACCGCGAGGGCAAGCTTGCCGGTGTCGTGTACGGCCGCAACGCCGCCGCGACGCCGCTGGTCCTGGACCGGCTCGAATTCCAGAAGGTGTTCGTGAAGTCCGGGCGCACGCACCTGGTCGACCTGGTGGTCGACGACAGCCACACCGAGAAGGTGCTCGTGCGGGAGATCCAGACGCATCCGCGCCGTCTCGGTCCGATCCACGTCGACTTCTACCAGGTCAGCCTGGAAGAGAAGATCACCGTCGAGGTGCCGGTGCACCTGGTGGGCGAGTCGGCGGCGGTCAAGCGCGGGGACGCGGACGTCCTGCAGCCCATCCACATGGTGCGGGTCGAGTGCCTGCCCACCGACATCCCGGAAGCCTTCGAGGTCGATCTCACCGCGCTGAAGGACGTCGAGGCCGAGCTGCGCATCTCCGAGCTCGACGTGCCCAAGGGAGTGACGGTGCTCGTCGAACCTGAAGAACTGGTGGTCAAGATCGTGCACCGCCGTGAGCTCAAGGCCGAAGAGGCGATTCCGGGCGCCGAGGCCGAGGCCGAGGCCGGGGGCGAGGCCGAGGCCGCCGGCGCTGAGGAAGCAGCCGAGACCAAGGAATGAGCTCACCGCCGTTGGCGGTGTCGCTTTCGTCCCAGCTCATCGACAACGGTGTCTTCGTCGTCGTCGGGGCACTGGTCTTCCTGGTCTTCGTGGTCGCATCACGCCTGCTCGCCCGGATGGCCACCGAGCAGCTGAGCCGGCGCCAGGTGCGCGCCGACGTGATCGTCGTCGGTCGCCGGGTGCTGGTGTTCGGCTTCATCGGTTTCGGGGCGTTGATCGCCCTGGGCATCGCGATCCGGAGCGAGAACGTGACCTTTGCCGGCATCGTGCTGGCCACGATCATCGCCAGCTTTGGCGTCCAGGACCTGCTCAAGGATTACGTCTCCGGCTACTACGTGCTCCTGGAGCGCCACCTCAAAGTGGGCGACCACATTGCGGTCGAGACCTGGTCGGGCACGGTGACCCAGATCAAGCTGCGCGTGACTTTGCTGAGCAACGGCGAGGGCGATGTCATCGTGGTGCCCAACGCCGAGCTGTTCAACCGTCCGGTCACCATCCACGCCCGTCCGGTCGCCGCGCCGGAGGTGGAAGCGGAGGCTAGCTCAGAGCCCCCAGGGTGATTCGGTACAGGGCTTCGAGCTGCGGGCCCTGGATCTCGGATTCCTCCGCCAGGAGCTCGTGAATGGTCCGCGAGGCGAGCTCGACGTGCGTCCCCGCCGCCACCTGGGTCGCCAGCGACCGCAACCGATACGTGTGGTCCGGCTTGCCAGTCGTGGTCTCGAGATGCACCTCGACCCTGTCCAGCTGCACCACCTCCGCCCACTCCGCGACCTCCGCCGCACCGGTTTCGGGAGCGTCCGACAGGTGCAGGCAGTTGAGCCCGCCGAAGATGCCGTAGCGCTCTCGCAGCGAACCCGGCCTCGACTGCGAGATGCGCGTCTCACCGAGGTCGTAGCGCATCTGCTTGAGCGCGTCCGCCGAGGCGGTGACGCGGCCGACGACCATCGGCAGCGCGGTCATGAGATCCACCAGCCAGGGAAAGAACGGCCGTCCCTGCAGGAAGTCGTAGTGGCTCTCGATCAGAGCCGCCTGTGGTTGGAACCAGGTCAGGGATTGGATCTTCCAATCGCGCTCCGAAGCCAGCCACGACCAGATGCCGGCGCGCGCTGCCAGCCGGTGGGCGGCGTCAGGTTTGAAGATGAGGAGCGCATCAGCCACGGGACCGTGAAGTCTACTTGGGAGGCTTTGGGTCGCGCGGCCCGGGCTGGTAGAGCCTGCGGCCCACGAGCTTCTCCGGCAGATGCGTTTGGTCCGCGACTCCGCCTTCGAAATCGTGCGCGTACTTGTAACCCTTGCCGTAGCCCATCGACCTCGCAAGACCCGTCGCGGCGTTGCGCAGGTGGATGGGCACCGGCTCGTTGCCGGTCGCTTCGATGAGCTGTCGCGCGGCGCCGTACGACGTGAGGGCCGAGTTCGACTTGGGCGCGAGGGCGAGGTACAGCGCCGCCTCAGTCAGCGGCAGCACGGCCTCCGGCATGCCCACGAAGTGCGCCGCCTGCTGGGCGGCCACGGCCACCTGCAGCGCTTGCGGGTCGGCGAGGCCGACGTCCTCAGCCGCGAGGATCACCAGGCGGCGGGCGACGAACAGCGGGTCCTCACCCGCCTCGAGCATGCGGGCCAGCCAGTACACGGCCGCATCGGGGTCGCTGCCGCGAACGCTCTTGATCAGCGCGGACACGATGTCGTAGTGCTGGTCGCCGGCGCGGTCGTAGAGCAGGTGGCGCTCCTGCAGCGCCCGTTCGATGTGGGTCAGGCCGATCGCATCCCCCGCGGCCAATGCCGCCGCCGCCTCGAGGCCGTTCAGCGCCACGCGGGCATCGCCGCGCGCGCTCTCGAGAAGCGCGTCCATCGCCTCCTCCGCGATGCGGGCGCCGAGCTCGGCCAGGCCGCGATCGACCACCTGCTTGAGCTCACCCCGATCCAGGGGTTCGAGCCGGAACACCCGGCTCCGCGACAACAACGGCGCGATGACCTCGAAGGACGGGTTCTCGGTCGTCGCGCCGATCAGAGTCACCGTGCCGTCCTCGACGTGAGGCAGGATCGCGTCCTGCTGGGCCTTGTTGAAGCGGTGGATCTCGTCGATGAAGATCACCGTCCGGAGGCCGGCCCGACGGTGGAGGTGGGCCTCCGCCACGACCTTGCGAAGGTCCGCCACCCCCGCGGTCACGGCGGACATGGCGACCATCCGCGCCTTGGTTTCTGCCGCCAGCAGCCGGGCCAGCGTGGTCTTGCCGCTTCCGGGCGGACCCCACAGGACGATGCTCGGAAGGTGGCCCGAGCGCGTCAGCTCGCGGAGCACGTCGACGGCGCGGCGCTGCCCGACGAGATCGTCGAAGCTCTTCGGCCGCATTCGGGTGGCGAGCGGGGCGTGCGGCTCGGCCCCTCCCGGCAACTCGAAAAGTTCACCCTGACCCGCCATCCAGGCCCCTACAATGCGCCAATGGCGTCGTGCTGGTACTGCAATTCGGAGCTGCCAGAAACCTCCCAGTACTGCCCGAGCTGCGGGCACAGCCAGACCGACCGGTCCTCCAGCCCGCTTTTTGGGGTCGTCGACCCGACCACCGGCATCTGGAACTCGAAGTTCGTCAATGCCCTGGTCGGGCAGGAGGCCAACCGGGCGGTCCGCTACCACCGGCCGCTGTCGGTCCTGGTGGTCGAGCTCGACCATGCCGAGCACATCCACAAGGAGCTCGAGCACATCCAGATCGAGGGCTTGCTGCGAGAGATATCCGAACGCATCGGCCAGGCCATCCGCGACACGGACACGGTCGGGTTCCTGGACGCGGACGGGCCGCCGCACTTCGCGATCGTGCTGCCGGAGACGGACGAGCAGGGCGCGACGCTGGCAGCCGACAAGATCCGCCGCTCGATCGCCGCCCATGATTTCTCCACCAGCGGCGGCTGGCAGCGGATCACGGTCAGCTGCGGAGCGGCGACGATCGGCGTGCTGCCTCGCGGCAACGAGGAGGCCGGGTTGATGAACCGGCGCGAGTTCACGGGCAACCTCCTGCGGGAGGCGTACCACGCGCTGGAGTCCGGGCGATCGGCCGGCACCAACCGCACCTCGGTCGGCGCCCTGCGGAGCTAGAGCGGGAAAGACGCTTCAGGTCTCTCCCTCTTAGGATCACCTTTGATTTGACGCGCATCTACCTGATCCGCCACGCCGACGTCGAGAACCCTCACCGGCTGCTGTACGGGCACCTGGACGGGTTTCACCTGAGCGCGATCGGCCGGACGCAGGCCGGCGCGCTGGGCGACCGCCTGCGCTCCGCCGGCATCCAACGCATCGTGCACAGCCCCCTGGCGCGCGCGGTCGAGACCGCCAAGCTGATCAACGATCGGCTGGCTGCGCCCGCGATGCTCGAAGCCGACCTCGAGCTGCGTGAAGCCGAGTTCAGCCGTTACCTCCAGGGCCTGCCCTACTGGCAGGTCCCGCTGCGGCGGCCGCTGTGGTTCGTGCACAAGGCGAAGCGGGGATTGCTCCCCGGGGATGAGCCGATCGAGCAGCTGGGCGGCCGGGTGCTGGCGGTCGCCAGGCGCCTCGCGCGCGAGCACGCGGGCGAGCCGATGGCGATCGTCAGCCACGCGGATCCCCTGAACGCGGCCAGGATCTTGCTCGAGGGCCGCCCGCACAACGAGCGGGAGATGTACCGCCGGGGCGTCGAAAAGGCCGGCATGCTCCAGCTGGACATGGACGGCGAGACGCCGGTGGCTTGGGAGTACATCGCTCCGCCCGAGGTCGGCAAACCGGCCAGCGCCGCGGCTTGAGGCGAGCGGCTCGGCCGGAAGCCCGCCCGTGCCTCTGAGGCGCTTCCCCGACGGGTTCCTCTGGGGGACGGCAAGCGCCGCCCACCAGGTCGAGGGCTGCAACCGGAACAGTGACTGGTGGGAGTTCGAGCAGAAGCCCGGGACGATCGCCAACGGCGATTCCTCCGAGGCCGCCTGCGACCACTACCACCGTTATCGGGAGGACTTCGCGCTCCTGCGCGAGCTCCGCCAGAACGCACACCGCCTGTCGATCGAGTGGTCGCGCATCGAACCCGCTGAAGGCGAGTTCGACGCGCGGCAGATCCGCCATTACCGAGACGTGCTCGGAGAGCTGCGGGAACAAGGCGTCCAGCCCATGGTCACGCTGCACCACTTCACCAGCCCGGCATGGTTTGCGCGCAAGGGCGGCTGGGCGGCCTCCGGCTCGGCGCATGCGTTCATGCCGTTCGTGCATCGCGTGGTCGAGGAATTGGGCGACCTGGTCGCCATGTGGTGCACGATCAACGAGCCCGGCATTTACGCCGCCAACGGCTGGATGGTGGGCGAGTTTCCGCCGGCGCACCATGGAGACGTCGCCGGCGCCTACCGCGTGGCGGGCAACATGCGCCGCGCTCACGAGCTCGCGTATCGCGCCATCAAACGCCGCTGGCCGGACGCTCCGGTCGGACTGTCGCACCACAAGTTCCTGTTCATGCCGGCGACATCAAGGCGTCGCGACCGCTGGGCCGCTCAGACCGCGCAGCTGGTCCTGGATCGGTGGCCGGTCGCTCCAGGGCAGCTGCACCGTGTCGTCGAGGCGACCTCCGACTACATCGGGATCGCCCACTACTGGGGGCAGATGTGCGCCTTCGACCCCAGCCGGCCGCAGGACCAGTTCATCCGCCGGTTCAACGTGCCCGGCGCGCCGGTGACGGACATGGGCTGGAGCGCCGACCCGAGCTGGATGCGCACCGTGTTGAATGAGCTGCGCGACCTCGGCAAGCCGGTGTACATCACCGAGAACGGGCTGGCCAGCAACGATGACGAATGGCGCCAGCGCTATCTCGTCGACGTCCTGTCCAACGTGCTGCTCGCGATCGAGGACGGTGTCGACGTCCGCGGCTACTTCCACTGGACGAACATGGACAACTTCGAGTGGGCCCGCGGTTACGCGATGCGCTTCGGCCTGATCTCGGTCGACCGCAGCACTCTGGAACGCACGATCAAGCCCAGCGGACGCCTGTACGCACGCGTGGCCCAGGCCAACGCCCTTCCCGAATGAGACACACTAGAGACTCGTGAGTCTCAGGTCCGGGTTCCTCGCCGCGGGTGCCATCGTCCTCTGTGCGGTGCTCATGCTCTCGCTCGTCTGGGGGCTCCAGCACGCTGCGCTGGCCAACCCGCCGCTTCTCGGCAGGACCGCTCCGCGCCTCGCCATCGAGACGCCGGGCGGGGAGCAGGTGCGCGTCTGGGAGCTCCAGGGCAAGCCGGTCGTCGTCAACTTCTGGGCCTCCTGGTGCACCGCCTGCCTGCAGGAGCTCCCGGTTCTGGCCGACGGCTTCGCCAGGCACCGCGATGCCGTCTTCATCGGGGTCGACAACCAGGACACGACCGGCGGGTTCCAGAGCTTTGAGGCGCGGTATCCGCACCCGTACCCCGTCGGGCCGATCGTGACCGGCAGCTACCAGGCCTATGGCGTGGCGGGCCTTCCCGTGACGTTCTTCATCGACACGCGGGGCCGGATCGCGGCGTCCTTCGCCGGCCCCCTCGATGCGACCACCCTCGACCACTACCTGGCGCTGATCGCCGCGCCATGATGACCGGGCTTCGTTGGGGGATACCGGCCGCCGTGATCGCGGCGTGCGTGGGCTACCTGGCCTACTCCGCCTCTGGCGGCTCCGCCGAGTACTACCTCACCGTCTCGGAGCTGCGGTCGCATGCGACCAGCGGCGACGTGCGGGTGGCCGGCGTGGTCGAGGACGACATCCAGAAGAGCGACGGCGGCCTGCACATCACGTTCACCGAGAAGGACGGAACGGCAGCGGTGCCGGTCGATTACACGGGCACCGTGCCCGACATCTTCAAGCCGGGGATCACGGTGGTCGCGGAGGGCAAGCTCGGGCCGGACGGGGTGTTCCACGCCCGGACGTTGCTCGCCAAGTGCCCGTCGCGGTTCTCGACCAAGCCGTATGTGCAGTGAACCGGTGAGGCGCCGATGATCATCGGCTACCTGGGCGCCGGCGCCCTGCTCGCGGGACTCGTGCTGGGCGGGTTCTCCGCTCTGCTGTCCTTCTGGGCGGGCTGGCGGCGCCACGCGGTGATGGTCCAGGTCGGGCGCCGTGGCTTTTACGCCGCGACGGCCATGATCGCCGTCGCCGGCGGGCTGCTCGAGACGGCGCTGCTCACGCACGACTTCTCGCTGGCGTATGTCACCGAGCACACCGACCTGTCGACGCCGACGGCGCTCGTCGCGGCGGGATTCTACGGCGGCCAGGAGGGTTCGCTGCTTTACTGGGCGCTCGTGCTGGGAGTGCTGGGCAGCGTCTCGCTGGTCGCCAGCGCCGCCTTGGGGCTGCGCCTGGCCGGTTATGCCGCGGGCGTCATGGCGTCGATCCTGAGCTTCTTCCTGGTGGTGCTGGTGCTCGTGGCGAGCCCGTTCGACCTGCTTTCCCTGACCCCGCCCGACGGCCTCGGATTGAACCCGGTGCTCCGCGACGGCGGGATGCTGATCCACCCGCCCGTCGTGCTCGCGGGTTTCGCCTCGTTCGCCATCCCCTTCAGCTTTGCGGCCGCCGCGCTGCTGGCGGGCCGGTCGGATGCCGCATGGATCGCGCACACGCGGCGCTTCGCGCTGATGGCCTGGGGGCTGCAGACCACGGGTCTGGTGCTGGGCATGTGGTGGGCCTACCACGTGCTCGGCTGGGGCGGCTACTGGGGCTGGGACCCGGTCGAGAACGTGGCGCTCCTGCCGTGGCTGGCGACCACCGCGTACCTGCACTCGTCGCAGGTCCAGCGGATGCGCGGCCGGTTGCGTGCCTGGAACTTCGGGCTCGTCATCCTCGCCTTCCTGCTCGTCGTGTTCGGCACCTTCATCGTGCGCAGCGGAGTCGTGCCGTCCGTTCACACGTTCGCCATCAGCGCGATCGGGCCCTGGTTCCTGGCGTTCCTGTTCATCTGCCTGGCCTTCTCGGCTGCGCTGCTCGCCATCCGGGCTCCATCCTTCGGCAGCCGCGCCGAACCCGCACCCCTGGTGTCGCGCGAGGGGGCCTTCGTGCTCCAGAACCTCCTCCTGGTCGGCGTGATCGTCGTCATCTTCTGGGGCACGATCCTCCCTCTGGTCTCGGGGATGCTGGGACGGGAGAGCGTGGTCGGGGCCCCGTACTACGAGCGCGCGGCCGGGCCGCTGTTCGTGGTGCTGCTGGCGTTGATGGCGGCGGGGCCGCTTTTGCCCTGGCGCCACGCCGGCACGCCGGTGCTGCGAGCCCTCCGCTGGCCGGCCGCCGCGGCGGTGATCGTGCTGGGCGCGCTCCTGCTGGCGGGCGTGCGCTCACTCCCGGCGCTCGTGTCCCTGCCCCTGGCCGTGGCGGCGGGGGCGACGTGCATCGCCGAGTACGCCCGCGCCGGCTGGCGGATTCGCCGCTTGGGGGGCGGGTGGGGCCGAGCGGCCGCGCTGGCCCGTCGCCGGCGGAGGCGGTACGGCGCCTACCTGGCGCACCTCGGGCTGGTGGTGCTCGTCATCGGCCTCGCGGGCTCCCATTTCTGGCAGCAGGAGAAAGACGTGACGCTGATGCCCGGAGACCAGGTGACGGTCGCCGGTTACACGCTCACCTACACGGGATCTGAACAGCGGCAGCTGGCCGACCATACCGAGCTGGTCGCCGCCATGCGCCTGGGCGAAAAGATGCTCGAACCCGGGCGGGCCACGTACGCGGGGCTCGGCGGCCAGTCGCTGACGCACGTGGCGATCAGCACCACGCCGGTGGCCGACGTCTACGTCGTCCTCGCCGGGGTGGGCAGTGACGGTGCCGCCTCCTTTCGCGTGTTCGTCAACCCCTTGGTGACATGGATCTGGGCGGGCGGGGCGATCATCATCCTCGGCGTGCTGCTGGGGAATCTCGGCGAAAGGCGCGCGGTGGCGGAATTGGTGACTCGGCGCGTGGCCAGCGCCCTGCCGGCATAGATGGTGCTCATCGTCGCCACCCTGCTTCTGTTCGCCGTCGGTCCGTTCGTGCTGTGGCCGCTGATCAAGACGCCGGATGAGGCGGAGGAGAAGGGGGATACGTGAGCATCCTCGTCGGCCACGGACTGACACATCGATTCGGTCCGGAGCTGGCGCTCGATTCGGTGGACCTCGTGCTCGACGCCGGTGAGCACATGGCCGTGCTGGGCGAGAACGGCGCCGGCAAGACGACGCTGCTTCGCATCCTCGCCACCGCGTCGCGTCCGACTTCGGGCCGCCTCGAGATTCTCGGCCTCGACGCCATGCGGGAGCGAAGACGGCTGCGGCACAGGATCGGCTTCGTCGGCCACTCGCCCGGGCTGTATCCCGCGCTTTCCGCGACCGAGAACCTCGAGTTCTTCTGCGCGCTCCAGGGGGTGAGCCGCTCGCGCGTGGCGGAGACGCTCGCGTTGGTGGGCCTCGCCGGCGCGGCGGGACGGCCGGCGGGCCAGCTCTCGCGAGGCATGCAGCAGCGACTCGCGATCGGGCGCGCGGTGCTTCACGACCCCAAGCTCCTGGTGCTCGACGAGCCTGACGCGAGCCTCGGCTCGGACGGTGCGGACCTGCTGGCGCGGGTGATGCACGGCCGGACGGCCGTGCTGGCGACGCACGACCACGCCCTGGCCAACCGGCTGTGCCCGCGCACGCTGGTGCTGCGCCACGGCCGGTCGGTCGGCACCGCCACCCGGCTCAGCGTCCTCCGATGAGCACCCCACACGAGCCGCGAGCTCGCGAGGGCCGGGGATGACGGGGGCGATCGCGGTCGCGCTCGCGGTCGCGCGCAAGGACCTGAGGTCCGAATGGCGCACGCGCGAGGTGGTGCCGGCGCTGGCGCAGTTCGTCGTCCTGGCTCTGGTGATCGCCAACTTCGGGTTCCAGATCGACTCTCGCAACGCGGCGGCGATCGCCCCCGGCGTGCTGTGGCTCGCTCTTGTCTTCGCCGGCCTGGTCGCATTCGGGCGGGCGTTCGCCGCCGAGCGTGAGCAGGCGTCGCTCGAAGCCATGCTGATGACGCCGGCGCCGCCGGCCGCGATCTTCGCCGGCAAGGCGCTCGCGGCTGGTTTGCTGCTCGTCGTCTGCGAGGCGGTGCTGCTGCCCGCGCTGGCGCTCTTCTTCGGCGCCCCGCTCTCCCTTCCGGTCGTCGCCGCCGTGCTGCTGGCGACCATCGGCATGGCCGCGCTCGGCTGCCTGTTCGCCGCCATGGTGGCGCGGATGCGCGCGCGCGAGCTGCTCCTGCCGCTGCTGACGCTGCCCTTGTGGATCCCGATCATCGTCGCCGGCGGGCAGGCGGTGCAGGCCGCGATGGGTTCGGGCGGCGGCTACGGCAGCGCCCTGGGTCTGCTCGTGGACTTCGACATACTGTTCGTGGTGCTCACCTCCCTCGCGGCGCGGTTCGTGCTCGATGACTGAGGCCGGTGCGCGCGCCGGGCGCTTCACCGGATACGAAAAGGCGGCAGCCGCCGCGGTCGTGCTGATGCTGGCGGCCGCCGGCGCCATCTTCGGATTCGCGCCGGCCGACGCGCTCCAGG
The DNA here is from genome assembly GCA_004299235.1 of bacterium. Classification (NCBI taxonomy): domain Bacteria; species bacterium. The sequence continues at coordinate 120,101 of SCQL01000017.1, read as the reverse complement.
GCCCGGTGCAGCGAATCTTCTACCTGCACGTCAGCTCGGCCATCGCCGCCTACGGCTGCTTTGCGGTCGTGTTGCTCGGAGGCGCGATCTACCTCCGCACGGAGAGCGCCGCCGCGGACAGGTGGGCTCGCGCCGCCGCGCTGGTCGGACTCGTGTTCACCACCGTGACGCTGGTCATGGGGATGTTGTGGGCGAAACCCATCTGGGGAACGTTCTGGACCTGGGACGCGCGGCTCACGTCGACGCTCGTCCTCTGGATCATCTACGCCGGTTACCTGCTGGTCCGCCGGCTCGCCGAGCCCGGGCGGCAGGCCGCGCGCTTTGCGGCGGTCGTCGGCATCTTCGGTTTCATCGACGTCCCGGTCGTGCACTTCAGCGTGACCTGGTGGCGCACCCAGCACCCTGGCCCGGTGATCGTCAACGGCGCGCTGCCGCCGGAGATGCTGGCCACGTTCTTCTTCACCATGGCCTGCACGCTGGTCCTGGCCGCGGTGATGATCGCCATCCGCTACCGGATCGAGGCCGTCACCGACGGCTCGCAGCCGGCGGCCGTGGCGCCGGCGCCCGTCGTCAGCGCCCCCGATCCAGGGCCGTCAGGGGTCCGGTGAGGTGATCTACCTCGTCGCCGCCTACACGTTCGCCGTGCTGCTGCTTGGCGGCTACCTCGCGTGGTCGCTCCAACGCCTGCGTGAGCTGACACGAACCCAAAGGCGTTAATCGTCGGCGGCGGGCCCGCGGGCGACGCCGTCGCGGCCGGGTTGCGCGACGCGGGGTTCGGCGGCGACATTGTCCTTGCCGGCAGCGAGGCGGTGCTGCCGTACGAACGGCCGCATCTCTCCAAGGGCTACCTGCTGGGGACGGTGCCGCGGCAGCGCCTGGGCCTGCGCCCGGCCGGCCAGTATCGCGACCTCGGCATCGAGCTGATGCTCGGCGAGCCGGTCGCCGACCTGGGGATCGAACGGCGCACGGCCGCGCTCGAGAGCGGACGCATGATCGCCTGGGACCGCCTGTGCCTCGCCACCGGGTCCGGTGCCCGCCGTCTCGTCGGCTTCGAGGACGGGATCTATCTGCGCGAGCTGCCGGACGCCGACGCGCTGCTCGCGGAGTTCGACCGCCACGACGAGCTGAGCGTCGTCGGGGCCGGGTTCATCGGCTGCGAGGTGGCCGCCGCGGCCAGGCAAAAGGGCATCGGGGTGCACGTCTACGAAACCCTCGACCAGCCGCTCATGCGAGTGCTCGGCCCCGAGCTCGGCGCCTACCTCGCCGAGGTCCACCGCGCGCACGGGGTCGACCTTCGTCTTCGCGCTGACGCTCCACCGGGGATCTCTCCACCCGTGCTCGTCGGCGCCGGCTCGCAGCCTCGGACGGAGCTCGCTGAGCGTGCCGGGCTGGAGGTGGACGGTGGCATCGTCGTCGACGACTTCGGCCGCACCTCGGCCCCGGACGTTTTCGCCGCCGGGGATGTGACCCGCTTCTGGAGCCCGCTTTTTGAGGCCCGGATCCGCGTCGAGCATTTCCAAACCGCCCAGCGCCAGGGCTTTGCGGTCGGGCGGGCCATGGCCGGGGTCGACGAGCCCTTCACCGAGGTGCCCTGGTTCTGGTCCGATCAGTACGAGCTCAACCTGCAGTACGTGGGCGCCGGTGTGGCGTGGGACGAGACCGTCACCCGGGGCGCATTCGGACGGCCGCCCTTCAGCGTCTTCTACCTGCGGCGGGGCCGGCTGGTGGCCGCGGCCGGGATCAACGATCCGCGCATCGTTTCCCGTTCACGCCGCCTGATGCAGCGGCGCGCCACGGTCAGCCCTCGGGACCTGGCCGATCCGGGCTTCGATCTGCGCTCGGCGCGGCCTGCCTGAGCTTGGGCGCGAGCCCGGCGACGATCCGTTCCGTCAACCCCCACACGACGCTGTGTTCATGAGCGAGGTAGCGGAACCGCCTCGGGTCGTCGGACGTGAGCCAGGCGCTGTCGTCCAGCAGCCGGTCGAGCGGTATCGCCAGCACGCCGTCGAGCTCGCGCGCGTCGTGGACGAAGGTCGGGACGGGAGCCGCCAGGTGGGCGACGAAGGGGACGACCGAGAAGTTGGAGACTGCCGCATAGATCGGGTCGCCGGCGCCGAGCGCCCTCAGGCGGCCGACCGGCACGCCGATCTCCTCTTCGACCTCGCGCTGCGCCGCCGCCCAGGCCGACTCCCCCTCCTCGACGCCGCCGCCGGGCAGGGCCACCTGCCCGGGGTGGTCCCGGAGGTCGGCGCGGCGCCGCACGAAGGGCACCCGCCACCGTCCCGCCGACTGGTACAGCACGAACACCACGGCGGCCCGCCGCGCGCCTGGGCTGAACTCGCCCCAGCCGTCGATCGGACGGAGCAGGTGTTCGAGCCGGGCCAGGAATTCAGTCATCTCGCCTCGTGGCTGATGCGTCATGCGCGCGCCCGGGCGGTTGGTGAAGCCGCATCGGAGCGGTAAGCTAAGAAAGGTAGCTGAGCATGATCGACCACACGAGCGCGCGAATCGAGCAGCAGGAGACGGCCCTTCGCCTCGAGAATCGGCGCCGTTACGCCTTCCAGCGCATGCTGGAGGCCACCGACCGGGTGCTCTGGCAGCTGGAGGAGATGAATCGGGACGGCGTCAAGACGGTGCCGGCGCCGGTTCGCGCCGAGCTTCGTGAGGTGTTCGAGACCATGCCGCCTCACGTTCGGGAGCCGCTGCGGGACTGCGGTCACGTGCAGGACGCCCTGGACGGCCTGTTTGAGGTCCAGGAACGCCTGTTCAGGTGGCGGTACCCGGACTGGCAGGACATCGAGCCGGACGGGGAGCCCGACGACATCGACTACGCGAGCTAAGCGCTCGCCAGGGTGAGCACCAGGTCGGTCGCGTAGGCGGTCAGGAAGCCGAACAGCAGGCCCCAGGCAAACGCCGGCGGCGAGCTGAGCTTGCGGCCGACGTGGAACAGCTCGTTCAGGACGTACAGCAGCGCCCCGGCCGCCAGCGCCAAGAACGCCACGTAGATGAAGCTCGAGCTGGCCAGATAGCCGATCCAGGTGCCGAGGAAGGTCGGACCGCCGCCGATGAGGCCGGCCAGCCCGAGGAAGCCCCACGACGCCGGTTTCGGGTTCATCGTCATCGGCGCCGCGATGCCGAAACCCTCGGTCACGTTGTGGAGCGCGAAGCCGACGACGAGCACGCCGGCGAAGGCGATCGCCCCGACATGCGCCGATTCTCCGATAGCGAGGCCCTCGGACAGGTTGTGCAGCCCGAGGCCGGTCGCGATGGCGAGCGAGATGGATTGCGGGCTCGGCGAGTCCGCGCCGTGCTTGAACCGGCCGAACAGCGCGCGGTTGAAGTACACGAGGACCAGGAGTCCGGCGGCGATGCCGCCGGCGAATATGACCGCCATGAGGGTGAACGTGCCGGGGTGGCCGGCTCGAACGGCGGTCAGGGCGTCCTGGACCGGTGCTCCGGCGTGCGTCAAGATGTCCCACAGCAAGAAGACCAGGATGCCGGTGGCAAACGCATTGAGGAAGCCCTGTGCCGACTTCGGCAGACCGCGCAGACGGGCCACCGGCAGCCCGAGGAAAATCGTGGCGCCGGCGATGCCTCCGAGTAGGACGGCGACCGATTGGCTCACAGTGCTCTCAATTGTGTTCTCAAGGGATTAGTACGTGCAAAAGTCGCGATTAGATAAGTCTAACGAGGGACCGCGACCGCCTTCCGAGGTGGTCTCGCGCTACCTGGAGGCCATCTACTACATGTGGTCGGAGGGCGAGCCTTTGCGGAGCGCCCGCCTGGCGGATTGGCTGGGAGTCAGCCGGCCCACGGTGACCGTCGCGTTGCGGCGGATGGCGCGCGACGGCATGGTCCGCATGAACGGCCGTAAGGAGATCGAGCTCACCGCGCGCGGGCAACGGATGGCGGAGTCGATCGTCAGACGGCACCGGATCATGGAGCGATGGCTGACCGACGGTCTCGGCCTGGACTGGGTGACCGCCGATGCGGAGGCCGCCCGCCTCGAGCACGCCGTCTCGGAGGTGGTCGAACTCCGGCTGTACGAGGTCATCGGGCGCCCCGGCACCTGCCCGCACGGCAACCCCATCCCCGGCTATTCGGAAGCCCTGCCGAACGAGGTGCGCCTTGCCACCCTGGGCAGCGGCGCCAGGGCCAGCATCTCGCGCGTGTCGGAGGTCGCCGAGCGGGAGGCCCCGCTGCTGCTCGCGTACCTCCTCGAGCGCGACCTGACCCCGGGCAGGCAGATCACGGTGCTCGAGGTCGACAAGGTGGCGCGGACGCTGCGGCTCCGGGCGGCGGAGCGGGAGATCACCCTGAGCCACGAGACTGCGGCCAAGCTGTGGGCGGTGCCATCGCCCTGAGCCGTCACGAGGAGACGGACAGCACCACCTTGCCGAACTGTTCGGCCGCGTCGAGCCGCCTCAGGGCCTGCTGCACTTCCTCGAGCGGATAGACGCTGTCGACGACCGGACGCAGGCCGCGATCGATCGCCTTGAGCACGGATTCGAACTCGTCCGCGTTGCCCATCGTCGATCCCAGCAGGCCCGAGTGCCGGAAGAAGAGGCGAGGCATGCTGAGCTCCGCCTTGACCCCTGAGGTCGAGCCGCAGGTGACGACGCGCCCGCCGATCGCGAGCGAGCGCATGGACTCTTCGAGGGTGGCGGGGCCGACGTGCTCGAAGACGACGTCGACGCCGTCGTTGGTCGCCTCGCGAACCGATTTGCTGAAGCTCGCCGAATCGAAGACCGCCTCGGCGCCGAGCTCGAGCGCACGCTGACGCTTCGCCTCCGACCGGCTGGTCGCCAGGACGCGCGCTCCCAGGTGCTTGGCGATGCGGATGGCGGCCACGGCCACGCCGGCCCCCGCCCCGACGACGAGGACCGTCTCACCGGGCTGCAGGCGGGCACGCGTGGTCAGCATCCGCCAGGCGGTCAGGAAGGTGAGTGGAAAGGCCGCCGCCTCGGGCCATGACAGGCCGGCCGGCTTGGCAAAGAGGTTGCGAGCGTCGATGTGGATGAGCTCGCAGGCGGTACCGTCCGAATGCTCGCCGAGGATGCCGAAGCTGGCGCATCTGACGTTCTGACCGGCTCGGCACCATTCGCATTCCCAGCAGCACAGGGTGGGGAAGAGGACGACCTCGTCACCCGGCTTCCACGCCGGATCGGAGGAGGATCGCACGACCCCGGCGCCATCCGCCGCGATGACTCGTGGCGGGGTGACACGCTGGGCGCCGTGGGCCAGCCACAGATCGAGGTGGTTGATCGAGGCGGAGCGGATGGCGACCGCGACCGAACCCGGCGCGGGCTCAGTCCTCGGCCGCTCACGGATGCGCACTCCCGCCGGGCCGATGGGTTCTTCGTACACTGCAGCTCGGCCCTGGCTGACGACGCCCGCACCGGCGTGCGAAGAGATCATTTGCGAAACTTAACCAGAACCGCGGCGACACGCGCCGGCCGCAACCCCAGGCTCCAACCCGGCGTTACAAGGTCCATGCGGGCTTGGGCTCTGGCCGGTGTCCTCCTCACCCTGTGCCTTTACGGCGCCCCCGTGCAGGCTGCGCCGGCACAGCCGCCAGGCCATCAAGCCGCCCGGTACGTGAGGTGGTTCTATCCCAGCCAGATGGCCTACGGCCCCATCGAAAACGGCTCGGGGAACACCGGCTCGGCGCCCGCGCCGTGGGCCTTCCTGACGCTGCCCTTCATGGGTCCGCACTACGTCACCTCGATCTTCGATCACTGCTCGCCGAACTACGCTTCGAACGGCAGGGTCTGCAGGTACGACGGCGTGGTCGCGTCGGCCGCCGTCGGCGGTCCCGACCCCACGTTCGATGCCGGTTATGCGCAAACCCCGGGCCGGCACGACTACCTCTACTACGACGGCCACGACGGCTACGACTACGGTCTGGACTACGAACCCGTGGCGGCGGCCGCCCCGGGCACCGTCAGGCTGGCGGACTGGGCCGTGCCGTCGTGCCACAGCTGCCTGAGCGGTCTGACGATCGAGATCGATCACGGCAACGGGTTGCTCTCTTACTACGGGCACCTGTCCCGGCTCTCCGTCGCCCAAGGCCAGCACGTGCGCCGGGGCCAGGTGATCGGAATTTCGGGCAGCACGGGCACCGCCACGGGTCCGCACCTCCACTTCGGCATCTACCACGTCAACGGCAGCGGCCCGGTCGACCCATACGGCTGGTCCGGCTCGTTCCCCGACCCGTATCCGCACGACCTGGGCGACCTGTGGATCGGCGGGTCGCCGCGATATGCCGGCATCCCGATGCCGCACGTCAGCGTCAGCGCGGCGCCGGAGCTGGCGGACCCCACCGCCATCGACGTGTCCTGGTCGAGCCCGGGCGAGGGCGACGCCTTCACCGTCGACGCCGTCGACCAGGATGGGAGGATGACGAGGTGGATGGGCGGAGCCGGCGCCGGCTCCGCGGTCTTCCACGGGCGGCCCGGCCAGAGCTACTGGTTCTGGGTCGCCGTGACCACGGATCTCGGCTGGTCCGACGCCAACGGCTCGGTGGCGATATCGGTGCCGCACCTCAACCACGGCGAGGCGCAGTAGACCGCCCCCTTAGAATCAGTCGGTCTTGATAGCCGAGGCCTTCAAGGGCAAGACCATTCTGGTCACCGGCAGCACCGGTTTCCTCGGCAAGTCGCTTGTCGAGAAATGCTTGCGTTCCATCCCGGAGGTTGGACGCATCAACCTGGCCATCCGCTCCAGCGCGCGTCGCCCCGCTGCGGAGCGGCTCGAGCGCGAGGTGCTGTCCAGCCCCGCCTTCAGGCGCCTCAAGGAGGAGCGCGGCGAGGACGCCTTCGCCCGGCTGGTCAAGGACAAGCTCGCGGTGCTCGAGCTCGACCTCGGGCGCGACGGGCTCGGCCTCACCGCCAACGGCCTCGAGCAGCTGCGGGCGTGCGACATCGTCATCCACTCCGCCGCGGCGGTCGAGTTCGACAACCCCGCCGACCTCTCGGCCCAGACCAACCTGCTGGGCGCCGCGCGCATGGTCGAGGCGCTGAAGCACGCCGCCCTCGGCCGGGCGGGCGCGCCGCCGCACCTCGTTCACATCTCCACCGCATATGTCGGCGGCATGCTGCGCGGACTGGTCCGCGAGGAGCCGCCGCTGGATCCCGGGCTCAACTGGCGCCACGAGGCGGCCGTGCTGTCCAGCCTGCGCGGGCCGGTGGAGGAGGAGTCGCGGCGTCCCGAGATCCTCAACCGGCTCCGCCGCGAGGCGCAGTCGCGGATGGGACCCGCGGGCACGCCGGCGGTGGCGCGCGCCACCGAACGGCGGCGCGATCGCTGGGTCAAGGACCGCCTGATCGAGCGCGGACGCGCGCACGCGAATGCCATGGGCTTCGCCGACATCTACTCCTTCACCAAGGCCATGGCCGAGCACGCCGTCGTCGAGCTGCACGGCGACATCCCGCTGTCGATCGTGCGCCCCTCGATCATCGAGAGCGCACTGGAGGAGCCCTTCCCCGGCTGGCTCGAGGGATTCCGCATGGCCGAGCCGCTGATCCTCGCGTTCGGGCGCGGCATCCTCCGCGACTTTTCCGGCCTGCCCGACTCGCTGCTCGACATCATTCCCGCGGACTTCGTCGTCAACACCGTGCTCGCGGTCGCCGCCAACCCGCCGCCGGACTCCAGGCCGCGCGTGTACCACGCCGCCTCGGGGAGCCGCAATCCACTGCGCTTCCGGCAGGTCGCCGACGAAGCCACGCGATATTTCGGCCAGCATCCGCTGCGCGACCGCTACGGCCAGGCGATCGGCACACCGAACTGGACCTATCCCACCCGGGGCGAGCTGGCGACCCGGGCGCGAACCGCGCTGCGGTTCGTCGAGGCCGCGCAATGGGTGGTCGAGCGCCTGCCGCTCGGCGCCAGCGTCGCGGACGTGTCGGACGACCTCAACGCCGAGCGCGAGCGCCTGGAACGCGGGCTCAACCTCATCCAGCTCTATGGCGTCTACACCGAGGTCGACTGCATCTTCGACACCCGTAACCTGATGTCGATCTGGGAGAAGGTGCCCGCCGCGGAGCGCCAGCATTTTCCGTTCGACGCTGCGCTCTACGACTGGGAGCACTACTTCCAGGACGTCCATTTCCCCACCGTCGTGCGCATGTCGCGCGCCGAGACCACGGCGCGGAAGGGCAAGCAGCCGACCGGCAGCACCGCGCCCAGGGCCGAGTCGAGCTCGGTGCGCGCCGCGATCGATCGGCGCACGGGTCGCTCAGACGTGCTCGCCGTCTTCGATGTCGACGGCACGCTGGTCGAGACCAACGTCGTCGAATACTTCCTCTGGATGCGCCTGCGGGCACAGCCGCTGGACGACTGGCCGGCCTTCATGGCGCAGATGCTCCGCGAAGCCCCGCGCTGGCTTTATCTCGAGCGGCGGTCGCGAGCCGAGTTCCAGCGCAGCTTCTACCGCGAGTACGACGGCCTCGACCTCGAGGTGATGAAGGGATTGGGCCGCGAAGCGCTTGACGCCGTCACCCTGCGGCGCATCTATCCGGAGGGCATGCGGCGCATCCGCGAGCACAAGCGCGCCGGGCATCGGGTGCTGCTCCTCACCGGTGCGCTGGACGTGGTCGTCGAGCCGCTGGCCGAGCTGCTTGAAGTCGAGGTCGACTGCGCTCACCTGCTGACGAAGGACGGCCGTTTGACCGGCGACCTCCAATCGCCGCCACCCGCGGGCGAGGCGCGCGGGACGCTGCTGGAGGAGTACGCCGGTCGCAACGGCATCGTGCTGTCCGAGAGCTTCGCCTACGCGGACTCGCTGTCCGACCTGCCCATGCTGGAGCTGGTCGGGACTCCGGTCGCGGTCAACCCCGACGCGCGGCTGTCGCAGGTCGCGGGCCAGCGCGGCTGGCGGATCGAGCGCTGGCGCATGGCGCCCGGCAACTGGCGCCTGCCCATGCCCGACCCGCGCTCCCCCGAGTACCGGGAGGCGGTAAGACGATGAGTGAGGTTGAGTTCCCTCTTCCCGTCGGGAAGAGGGCTGGAGTGAGGGCTTGAGCCGGTGCTAGCGGTCCAGTACGTCCGGTCGATTGCGTCCTACGCCATCGTCAAAGCCTCGGGCGGCCGGCCCGACGTCGCCACCAGCGCCCTGTCGATGCTGCACCTGGGCGACGTCGCCGAACCGCAGCTCCCAACACGCGACTGGGTGCGCGTGCAACCCACGCTGAGCGGGATCTGCGGCTCTGACCTCGCGGCCGTCGGCGGCCATGCTTCGCTGTACCTCGACCCGCTGACCAGCTATCCGTTCGTGCCCGGGCACGAGGTCGTGGGCACGCTTGACGATGGCACGCGCGTGGTCGTCGAGCCCGCGCTTGGCTGCAAGGTGCGGGGCATCGACCCTCCCTGCCCACGCTGCGCCGAGGGCCGTCCGGGGCTCTGCTACAACGTGACCGAGGGGCCGATCGAGGTCGGCCTGCAGACCGGATACTGCGCCGGCACCGGTGGGGGATGGGGCGAAGTGCTCGTCGCCCACCCGAGCCAGCTGCACCAGGTCCCGGCCGCGCTTGCCGATGAGGCCGCCGTGCTCATCGAGCCGTTTGCGTGCTGCGTGCACGCGGCGCTGCGCGGTGGGGCGACCAAAGACGACGTGGTGGTCGTGCAGGGCGCCGGGACGATCGGCCTCTTAACCGTGGCCGCGGTCAGGATCTTCACCCCGCCCAAGCGCCTCATCGCGGTTGCCAAGCATCCGACCCAGCGCGACCTGGCCCGCAGGCTCGGCGCCGACCAGGTCATCGCTCCCGCCGATGTCTTCCAGCGCATCCGCTTCGCCACCGGGGCGCGCCGGCTGGAAGGCATGAACCGCCCGCTCCTGCTCGGCGGCGCAGACCTGACCTTCGAGTGCGTCGGTCGCGCCGACAGCCTGAACGACGCCGTTCGCTTCACGCGCGAGGGAGGCACCGTGGTGGCGGTCGGTATGCCGAGCGAGGAGAAGGTCGACTGGGCGCCGATCTGGCAGCGCGAGCTGACGGTGACCGGCGCCTACGCGTACGGATCCGAAGCGAAGAGGAAGGGCAAGCGGACCTTCGAGCTGGCGCTGGAGGCGGCGCCGGAACTGCACCTCGACAAGCTCACCGGTCCGCTGTTCGGCCTCGGCGAGTATCGGGATGCAATCGCGTACGCGATGAGCGCGGGACGCCTTGGCGCCGTGAAGGTCGCATTCGATCTGCGAGGATTGAGGGCCTGATGCCTCGACCTGGAGCTGTCATCGAAGTCGACCGCAACACCCCGCCGGTGCTGTTCCACTTCGGCGAGGGCGTGCGGCTGGAGAAGCTCCCGCTAGGTGCGCGCATCGTCTATCCGCCCGATCCGTTCGAGCCGATCGCGCATCCCGAAAGGGCGATCAAGCGCGCACTGGCCAAGCCGCTCGAAGACGACCCGCTGAAGTCGCTGCTGCGGCGCGGGATGAAGCTCACGATCGCCTTTGACGACCTGTCTCTGCCGCTGCCGCCGATGGCGGCGCCTGACGTGCGGCAGCTTGTCATGGAGGAGGTCATCGACATGGCGGCGGAGGCCGGCGTCGAGGACATCCACCTGATCGCCGCCCTCGGGCTGCATCGCCGGATGACGGAGGACGAGATCCGGCACATCGTCGGCGAACGCATCTTCAGCACGTTCTGGCCCGACCGCCTCTACCAGCACGACGGCGAGGATCCGGACGCCAACGTCTACATCGGCAAGACCGCGGAAGGCGAAGAGGTCACTCTGCACAAGCGCGCCGCCGAGTCAGACCTGGTCGTCTACGTCAACTTGACCCTGGTCCCGATGGACGGGGGGCACAAGTCGATGTCCACCGGGCTGGCGACGTATCGCGGCATTCGCGCCCACCACAACGTGAAGACGCTGCTCGGCTCGCGCTCCTACATGAACCCACCCGATTCCGCGCTGCATCACTCCTGCATCCGGCAGGGCCAGCTGATCGAGGACACGGTGCGCGTGTTTCACATCGAGACGACGGTCAACAATCACGCGTTTCCGTCCATCGCCAGCTTCATGCAGAAGCGCGAGACCGACTGGACCGCTCGCGACCAGGCCATGTTCCTCGGCATGAAGCAGCTGACCGACCTTGCGCCACCGGCGTTCAAGCGCAGCGTCTTCCACGCCATGCGAGCGCCTTATGGGTTGACCGGGGTGAATGCGGGTCAGGTCGACGCCGTGCATGACAAGACCCTGGAGGCGGTCAGGGCTCAGATCAGCGTGAGGGTCGAAGGCCAGACGGACATCGTCACCATCGGAGTGCCGTACCTCGGCCCATACAACGTCAACGCCCCGATGAACCCCGTGCTGGTGGTCTGCATGGGCATCGGTTATCTCTTCAACTTCTACCGGTCGAAGCCGGTGCTGAGGAAGGGCGGCGTCCTCATCCTCACGCATCCGTGCAGGTACGAGTTCGACGCGGTGCAGCATCCCAGCTATATCGACTTCTACGACGAGGTGCTGGCCGACACCACCGACCCGCGCGAGATCGAGAGCAAGTACGAGCTGCGTTTCGCCGAGGACCCGTGGTTCCGCCAGCTGTACCGCAAATCCCACGCCTACCACGGCGTACATCCTTTTTATGCGTGGTACTGGGCCGCCCATGCGATGGAACATGCGGGCGATGTCATCATCGTCGGGGGGGAGCGGGATGTCGTGCACCGGCTCGGCTTCAAGTGCGCGACCACCCTGGAGGACGCTTTCGAGATGGCCGAGCAGACCGTGGGGCGTCATCCGAGCGTGACGCATCTGAGAATGCCCCCGATCATGCTCTGCGACGTGGAAGGGTGACCTGGTATTCGGGGGAGGGCGGGTTGACGCGGCTTGCCGGCACCGCCGGCGCTCTGGTTCGCGATGTGAGCCGGGTCCGCCGCGGCTGGCACTGGGATACGCCGCGACCGCACACCTGGCCGGAGCAAGGAGCTGTCGTCCCGGCGCCGGCGAGCGACCTCGGTTGGGCGCGGCAGGAACCGGTTCGCTCCTTCCGCTACCTCATCCAGCACGGGCTGCTGCTGCCCTTCACCGAGGCGATGGCGCATCCGAAGGTCGAAGGCCGCGAATGGGTGCGCGAGCTCCAGCGTCCGGTGATCTTCGCCGCCAACCACTCGAGCCACGCCGACACGTCGCTCATCCTTCACGCGCTGACCGACCGCGCACGCGACCGCACGGTGGTCGCCGCCGCGGCCGATTACTGGTTCAAGCGGCCGCTGCTCGGCAACATCGTGAGCCTGTTTCTGAACACCTTCCCCTTCTCGCGCACCGGCGGCGCTCAGGCGCAGCTCCACAGCTCGAGCCAGCTCCTGAAGTCCGGCTGGAACCTCGTGCTCTTTCCGGAAGGGAGCCGCTCTCCTGACGGGCGGATCCAGGAATTCAAACCCGGGGTTGGACATCTCGCCAACGAGACGGGCACTCCCGTCGTGCCCATGCACATCCGCGGCGCTTACCAGGTGATGCCGAGAGGGCAAAAGCTGCCGCTGCCGGCGCCCGTGAGGGTGCGGATCGGCAAGCCCATGACGCCGCGGCCAAAGGAAGGCTCGCGCGAGTTCACCGCCAGGGTGGAGACCGCCGTTCGGGCGCTGGCCGCCAAATCCTCCCAGCCCGAGATCCAGGGCACCTGGATCGAACGGTGGCGAGCCTCGAAACCGCGAGAGCTGCGCTACGGAGACTAGTTGACCTACTCGATCGTGGCGCGCGACAAGGTGACGGGTGAGCTCGGAGTCGCCGTGCAGTCGCACTACTTCGGGGTCGGCCCGGTCGTGCCCTGGGCCCTCGCCGGGGTGGGCGCAGTGGCGACCCAGTCGCAGGTCAACGTCAGCTACGGGCCGCTGGGATTGGATCTCATGCGGGCTGGATTCACCGCCGAGCAGGCGCTCACGGCGCTCACGTCCGGCGACCCGCAGGCCGAGGTGCGGCAGTGCGCCATCGTCGATGCCGCCGGCAACGTCGCCGCGCACACCGGGAGCAAGTGCATTCCCGCCGCCGGCCACGAGCTCGGTGACGGTTTCAGCTGCCAGGCCAACCTGATGGAGAAGGACACCGTCTGGGCGGCGATGGCGGACGCCTACACCTCGACCGGCGCGCCGCTGGCGGAGCGCATGATGGCGGCGCTGGATGCCGCCGAGGCCGAGGGCGGGGACATTCGAGGTCAGCAGTCGGCGGCGATGCTAGTTGTGCGGGGCACGCCCACCGGCCGCTCGTGGGAGGAACGGATCATCGACCTGCGGGTCGAGGATGCCGCCGAGCCTCTGGTCGAGCTGCGCCGCCTGCTGCGCATCAGACGTGCGTACCAGACCGACGACGAGGCGGATCGCCTCGCCGCGGCGGGCGATGTCGAGGGCGCGGCGAACCGGCGCCGCGAGGGATTGGCGATCGCGCCCGAGATGATCGAGCTCCGATTCTGGGCGGGTCTGGCGATGGCTGAGGCCGGAGACCTCGACGCCGGATGCAAGCTGATCGCGGAGGCCGTGGGCCAGGACAGCCGCTGGCTGGAGACCCTGCACCGCCTCGCTGCAGTCGATCGATTGACACCGGAATTGGCGTCCACAATCGAGGCCCGCCTCGCGGCGGGTGCTCGACGCCTTTAGACTTCACGAGTCTTGGGAAAGTTCAGAGGTCGACGAGGGCCGCGGCGTCCGGAGAAAGCGCGCAAGCCGGAACGCGAGAACGGCGACCAGAAAGAGCAGGCGGTGGTCATGGACGCGGTCGTGGCGCAGGCGCTGCCCAACGCCATGTTCGAAGTCGAGCTGGAGAACGGGCACAAGCTCATCGCTTACGCCGCGGGGCGCATGCGACGCTACTTCATCCGGATCACGCCCGGAGACCGCATCCGCGTCGAGCTGTCGCCTTACGACCTGACGCGCGGCCGGATCGTCTACCGCTACCGCGAATAGGCGCCTGAACCTCGAGCCGTGCCGCCATGCGCGGCCCGGTGCGTGAGTTTGGCTCCGAGCCGCTCCGAGGGGGGAGAGCACAACGCAGCCGAGTTGCGCCCGGTCAAACCCAGTTGCCCCCGGCTGCGCTGCGTAAGGCTCTAGCGGCGGCCTACGGTCTGGAAGCAGTCCAGGCAGTAGACGGGACGGGCCCCGGTCGGGACGAACGGGACCTGTGTCTGCTTGCCGCAGTTCGAGCAGATCACGTCGTGCATGGCCCGAGTCCGGCCGTTGCCCTCCGACGAGCGCCTGGCCGCCCGGCATTCGGGACAGCGCCGCGGTTCGTTCTGGAGCCCGCGGGTCTGATAAAACTCCTGCTCGCCTGCCGTAAAGAGAAAATCACGCCCACAGTCGCGACACTGCAAGGTCCTGTCCGAGAAACTCACCGTCTGGCCTCCTAGAAATCTCGCTCAGAGGCCCGGACGTAGGTGGCCGGTCTACCCCTCCAGCGTTGCGGGGGCGATTTTAGCGCGCTTGACGCGAATTTGGCGGCACAGGTTTGTACGCCCTCTCAGGCCGTGACCGGCGCCGCCTCCCGCTCCTGCTCGTCTTCGATGACCGGCGCCTCGGCGAATCCCGTGCCGCCGCGAGCGCCGGTCAGGGGGACTTCCTTGAGAAAAACGGTCGAGATCAGGGCGATGATGAGGATCACGCCGGCGAAAACGTAGATGTCGCGCAGCGTGTCCGAGAGCGCCAGGCGGATGGCGTGGACGAAGGCGGGGGGCAGCTTGGCGAGCAGCGTCGGGTCGAGGATCGAGTTCGCGCTCCCGCTCTTGGGCAGGTGGGCGACCACCTGCGCCGGCAGGTTCAGGTCGGCGACGCGCGTCTTCAGGTAGTCGGGCAGCCGGTTGGCCAGCACGGCGCCCAGGATGGCGCTGCCGACCGTGCCGCCCAGGTTGCGCCAGAACTGGATCTGGCTCGAGGCCACGCCCAGGTACTGGCGGGGCAGGGCGGTCTGCACGGCGGTCAGGTACAGGGGGAAGGTGACGCCGATGCCGAGCCCGACCACGATCAGGGCGGCCACGACGTGCCACTCGGGGGTGCCGGGCAGGATCTGTGAGAGCAGCCACATGCCGAAGATCATCACGACCACCCCGAGTGTGCCGAGGAGGCGGTAGTACCTGATCCGGCGCATCACGAACCCGGTCAGCGTGCTGGCGGCGAGCAGGCCGAACATCATCGGGGTGATGAGCGCGCCGGAGTTGGTCGCGCTGATGCCGAGCACACCCTGGAAGACGAGCGGCGTGAACAGGATCGAGCCGAACATGCCGAAGGCGGTCAGGAAGCCCACCAGCATGCTGACGCTGAACGTCGGGTTCTTGAACAGCTCGAGCGGGACGATCGGGTGTTCGACCCGCGACTCGATGAACCCGAACACGGCGAGCATCACGGTCGCGAGCGCGAGCAGGCCCATCACCTCGGGCGACGTCCACGCGTGGTCGCGGGTGATGGTGAGAGCGACCAGCAGAGGCACCACGCCGGCCGCGAGTGTCGCCGCACCCCAGAAGTCGATGTCGCGCCAGGAGGCCTTGGAGCGCACGTAGGGGAGGCCGGCCAGCACGACCGCCACGGCGACGATGCCGACGGGGATGTTCACCTCGAACACCCAGCGCCAACTCCAGTGGTCGGTGATGAATCCGCCGGCGGTGGGCCCGACGATCGAGCTCAGGCCGAAGACGGCGCCGAACAGGCCCTGCGCGCGGGCTCGCTGGTCGGGCGGGAAGAGGTCGCCGATGACGGTGAAGACGGTGGCGAAGAGCACGCCGCCGAAGATGCCCTGGATGCCGCGGAACACGATCAGCTGGGTCATGTCCTGCGCGAGCCCGCAGAAGGCGGACGCGACCACGAACCCGATCATGCCCACGAGCAAGAAGGGCTTGCGGCCGAACAGGTCGCCAAGCTTGCCGGCGATCGGGGTCATGGTGGTCGAGGTGACCAGGTAGGCGGTCGTGACCCAGGCCAGGCGGTCGAGGCCGTTGAGGTCGGCCACGATGCGGGGAATGGCGGTGCCGACGATCGTCTGGTCGAGCGCGGCCAGCAGCAGCGCCAGCATCGTCCCGGCGGTGGCGAGGATGATGCGCCGGCTAGAGAGTCCTTGGGTCACTTTCCCAGTTCCTTTCTGGCGTTCTCCACCAGCTGCAGGCACAGGTGTCGAAGCTGCGCCAGGTCGTCCTGGCTCAATCCCTCCGCGAGCTCCTGCTGGTGCTCGAGCCCTTCTTTCCAGATCGCCTCGATGCGGGCCCGGCCGGGCTCGGTCAGGCGGGCGTGAACCGAACGCCGGTCGTCGGGGTCGGGGACGCGCTCGACCAGGCCGTCGCGCTCCAGATGGTCGACCAGGCCGGTGATGTTGCGAGGCGTGGAGTCGAGGTTGTGGGCCAGGTCGCCGAGCGGCGTCGCCCCGCAGCGGTACAGGCGGAACAGCACGCCCAGCCGGCCCTCGCTGAGCCCGTGCTGGTCCGCCCACCGCTCCTGGAGGTGGTGCAGGGCGCGGGCGGCGATCCGCAGCGCCGACATGGCCTCGATCACGCTGACGTCGACCTGGAGCGGCTGGAAGAGTTGGCGCATGGCGACGCTGTACAGGCGTCCGGCGTCGTCGCGGGCGAGCTCGTAAACGGGTGCGGTGGCGTGGTCGAGGTGTTCGGGGTGCTTCATAGTGGAATCATTCATAGTGTAGGAATTCATTATTACCAAATACAGCTTTCGGCGTCAAGCTATTCTCGTCGGCGATGTTCGTGGGGGCGCCTGCCGCGTGATCGTCGACGCCCACCTCGACATCGGTTGGAACGCGATCGCGGGCGGCCGTGGCTTTCTTGGGCCGCCGGCGCCGGGCTATGTCGTCAGCCGCTCGTCGCTGGCCGGCGCCGGGGTGGGCCTGGTCTTCGCGACCCTGTACACGGCGCCCGCTCGTGCCCGGCGAGCGATGCGCACGCGCTTTGTCTACGAGACCGCGCACGAGGCGCACCTCATGGCCGTGGCGCAGGTCAACTACTACCGGAGCAGCGGGCTCGCGTTCATCCACGACCGGGCCGAGCTCGACGCCTACGTCAAGGGTTGGAAGAAGGGCCGGCTCGCCGCGGTGCTGCTCATGGAGGGCGCGGACCCGGTGGAGACTCCCTCTCAGCTGGGAGCGTGGACCGACATGGGCGTGCGCATCATCGGACCGGCGTGGGGCGCCACGCGCTACAGCGGCGGCACCGGCGCGCCGGGAGGCCTGACCGAATTGGGCGTGCAGCTGCTGAAGGCCATGCGCCGCAAGCGCGTGATCCTGGACCTCAGCCACATGGCCGAGCAGTCGGTGGCGGAGGCGCTGGCGCTGTGGCGCGGACCGATCATGGCCTCTCACAGCAACGCGCGGGCGATCGTGCCCGGCGATCGTCAGATCACCGATGCGACGGCGGCCGAGGTCGCGCGCCGCGGCGGCATCATCGGCATCAGCTTCTACCAGCGACACCTGCGGTCGTCGGGCCGCGCCACCTTCGACGACGTCGTCCGCCATGCGGTGCACCTGGCTCGCGCCGCCGGCGGCCCCGAACACGTCGGACTCGGCACCGACCTGGATGGTGGCTTCGGCTCCAAGGAAGCGCCGCTGAGCGATCTCGCCGAGCTCAAGGACCTGGCGCCGCGGTTGCGACGTCAATTCAATCGAGCCCAGGTCGACGGGATCCTGGGCGGCAACTGGATCAGCTTCCTCGGCAACCACCTCCCCGCGTGACCGGGAGGGGGCGGAGGTGGAACCGGCTAGAGCGAGTCCACCACCCGCTTGGCGGTCACGAATGCGAACCCCATGCCGTGGCCGTTGAAGCCGGCGCAGATGTGGACGTTCGGCATCCCGTCGAGCGGCCCGGCCAGCGGCAGGCCCGAGGCGGTGAATCCCATCGTGCCCGCCCAGCGATGGGTGACCTCCCCCGCGGCGCCGAGGCGCTCGAGCTGGGCGTCGAGAAGCGCCTGGATCCGGGGCGTGGGCTGCTCGTCGTAGCCGACCTCGGTGTCCATCGAAGCGTCGCGCCAGCCGCCGATGAGCACCTCGCGGCTTGCGAGCTGCCGCCAGTAGCGGTAGCCGAAGTGGGAATAGGTGGGTCGGTCGCACACCGGCTTCGGTATCGGTCCGCACGCCAGCATCTGCGCTCGCAAGGGGCGGATCTGCACCTGCGGCAGCAGCAGCGGCGTGTAGGCGTTGGTCGCGAGAATGACCAGCCCCGCCCGGCACTCGTCTTCACCGGCACGCACGACCAGGCCGCCGCGGCTCGCTTCGATCGCGGTCACCTCGACCCCCTCGCGGATCGCGCCGGGCTGAGCGCGCCGCGCCAGGGCGCCGACCAGCGCCGCCGGGTCGACCTCGCCGTCGCGCGGGTTGCTGAGGCACCTGCCGTCCCAGCGGGCTTCGAAGCCATCCTCGCGCAGCAGCTCGTGCGACTCCTCGAGCTGGAGCCTTTCCTCGTCGCCTGAGGCCAGGGTCGCGCTGCCCAGGCGCCGGTGTCCGACGTCCTCGCCGGCGACCGCTTCGAGCATGCGGTCGTGGTTCTCGTTGGTGAGCTGCCAAACCTCGCGGGCCTGATCACGCCCGAACAGGCGGACGGCCTCGGCGTAGCTCGCCGCCACCCCCGCCAGCAGGAAACCCGCGTTGCGCCCGCTGGCGCCGGCGGCGAGTCGCCTTCGTTCCACCAGCACCGCATCCATGCGGCGGCGCGCCAGGTGGTGCAGGAGGCTGACGCCGGTGATCCCACCGCCGACGACGAGCACATCGGCCCGGCCGGGCAGGCGCCCCGGGTAGCGCTCGGTGGGTGGCGCCCAGAACGGAATCCCCGTTTTCACGCGACGGTCAGGGTAATCGGCGCGAGGCATGGAGTGATAGGCGGGCCCAATTAACATGTACGCGCCAAGATGGACTTCGAGAGCTACGACGTCCTGGTCGTCGGCGGAGGGCTCGCCGGTCTCAGGGCGGCGATAGCCGCGGTGGAGACCAATCCCAGGGTCAAGGTCGGGCTGGTCTCCAAGGTCTATCCGATGCGCAGCCACACCGTCTCCGCCGAGGGCGGAGCCGCGGCGGTCTTGCGGCCTGAGGACAGCTACGAGACCCACGCCTTCGACACCATCAAAGGCTCGGACTACCTCGCTGATCAGGACGTGGTCGAGGCTTTCGTGCGCGAGGCGCCGCTCGAGGTCATCCAGATGGAGCACTGGGGGTGTCCCTGGAACCGCGACCCGGACGGCAAGATCTCGGCCCGGCCGTTCGGCGGCATGACCACCTGGCGCACCTGCTTCGCCGCTGACAAGACCGGCTTCCACATGCTCCACACCGTGTTCCAGACCTCGCTCAAGTACCCGCAGATCCACCGCCACGACGAGGCCTTCGTGACCAAGCTGCTGGTCGAAGACGGGCGCTGCGTCGGGGTGGTCGCGCTCGACCAGCGCAGCGGGCGCTTCGACGCCATCACCGCGAAAGCGGTGATCCTGGCCACCGGTGGCGCGGGCCGCGTCTACGCGTTCAGCACCAACGGCAACATCTGCACCGGCGACGGCATGGCGCTGGCCTACCGCGCCGGCGTCGGGCTCAAGGACATGGAGATGGTCCAGTTCCACCCGACCGGACTGCCTTACACCGGCATCCTGATCACCGAGGCGGTCCGCGGCGAGGGCGGCTACCTCACCAACAAGGATGGCGAGCGCTTCCTCAAGCGCTACGTGCCCAACAAGATGGAGCTGGGACCCCGCGACATCCTCTCTCGCGCTATGACCACCGAGTTCGAGGCGGGCCGCGGTTTCGAAGGCCCCCATGGCCAGTACATGCACCTCGACGTGCGCCACCTCGGCGAAGCGGTGATCGATCGCAAGCTGCCCTTCATGCGGGAGCTCGGACGGGAGTTCGTCGGCATCGACATCGTCACCGACCCCATCCCGGTGCGGCCGGTGCAGCACTACATGATGGGCGGGGTGGATGTCGACATCTACGGCGCGACCTCGCTGAGCGGACTGTTCGCCGCCGGCGAGTGCGCCAACGTCGGCTTGAACGGCGGCAACCGGCTGGGCTCCAACTCGCTGTCCGAGTGCCTGGTGTTCGGCGCCGCGGCGGGCCGGGCGGCGGCCCATCACGCGAGCTCCGCCGGCGCGGCCGGCGCCAACCCTGTCGCCGCGCTGCTGAAGGACGAGGCGCGCCGCGTCGAGGACGCCTATCTCGACAAGCGGGGCGGCGAGGAGCGAATCGGCGTCATCCGCGAGCAGCTGCAGAAGGAGATGGATGCGGGCGCCGGCGTGTTCCGCACGCGCGACGGCCTGGGCAAGCTGACCCGGCAGATCGGCGAGCTGCGCGAGCGATTCGAGCGGATCAAGATCGAGGATTCGAGCCGGACGTTCAACACCGAGCTGACCGCCGCCCTGGAATTGGATTTCATGCTCGAGGTGGCGGACGCCATCACCTACTCGGCCTTGGCGCGCGAGGAGTCCCGCGGCGCCCACGCTCGGCGCGATTTCCCGGAGCGGCTGGACGGCGAATACCTGAAGCACACCATCGCCCACCACACCGACGAGCTGGCGCCGCGCCTCGAGTACCGCGACGTCCACATCACCAACTTCAAGCCGCAGGCGCGCTCGTACTGAGAGGGATGCAAGAGTGATGGAGAAGAAGATCACCATCCAGGCGACGCGGTTCGACCCCGAGAAGGACCGGGCGCCGCGCCTGCAGACCTACGAAATTCCCTTCAGCGACCAGAGCATGGTCGTCCTGGACGCGCTCAACTACATCAAGGCGCACGTCGACGGGAGCCTGAGCTACCGGTGGTCGTGCCGGATGGGGATCTGCGGCAGCTGCGGGATGATGGTCAACGGCACGCCGAAGCTGACCTGCAACGCGTTCGTGCGCGACTACTGGCCCCGACCGATCGTGGTCAACCCGCTGAGCAACTTCCCGGTCGTTCGCGACCTGGTGATCGACATCGAGGACTTCATGCGCAAGCTGAAGTCCATTAAGCCGTGGATCATCCGCAAGCAGGACCTGCCGCTCGGGGCGGGCGAGCACCGGCAGACGACGGCGCAGATCGACGACTTCCGGCAGTTCAGCCAGTGCATCAACTGCATGCTGTGTTACGCGGCGTGCCCGGTGTACGGCCTGAACGACGAGTTCCTCGGTCCCGCGGCCATCGCGCTGGCGCGGCGCTACAACCTCGACTCGCGCGACCAGGGCACCCGGGAGCGGCTGCCGGTGATCGCCCACTCGGAAGGCATCTGGGAATGCAGCTTCGTCGGCGAGTGCTCGGTGGTGTGCCCCAAGGGGGTCGACCCGGCCAAGGCCATCCAGCAGACCAAGCTCGACACCACGATGCGATTCGTGCTGCCGTACGGAAACCGCGAATGAGCGCATCGGAGGCGCCGGCCGCGGCCCGCGGCGGCAGGCGGGCCTACGGGTGGGTGATGCCCACCGGGTGGTGGACGCAAAAGCGCCACTACCTCTTCTACATGGTCCGCGAGTTCACGGCCCTGCCGCTCGCTCTGTGGCTGCTGTGGTTTCTGGTCGAGATCAAGCGCGCGGGGAGCGGGGCCGCGAGCTACTCACCGCACGGCTCGCTCCCCTTCGTCATCTTCAGCGTCATCTGCCTTTTGTTCGCGCTGTATCACAGCGTCACGTTCCTGAGCCTGGCGGGGGTGATCCTCCATTTCAAGTTCCTAGGCCGGCCCATCCCGTCGCGGCTGGTCGTGGCCTCGCAGTTCGGCGCGTGGGCCGTGGCCTCGATCGTCATCGGGGCCGTGCTGATCGGGTTCGGCAGATGAGCGCGGCGATGGCGCATCAGGGGCGCTCGCGCGGCCGGCAACCGTCGCTGGCGCACCTCTTCTGGTGGTTCATGTTCGCGCAGGGTGGGGTGCTGGCCGCCATCCTGCTCCCGGTGCACATCCTCGTCCAGGGCATACTCGGCCCCCTCGGAATCGTCCGCGTCGTCGACCGGCACTACGACACCTGGATCGGCATCCTCGGCAACCCGATCGTGAAGCTGTACGTGCTGCTGCTGGTGGCGGTGCCCTTCTTCCATTTCGCCCACCGCCTGCGCTACCTCGTGGTCGACCTGGGCGTGCCGGCGGCGAAAACGCTTCCGGCGCAGGTCATCTTCTATGGCGGCGCGGTCGCCGTCACGCTGCTCACCATCTGGGTGCTGCTGACCACGGCGCCGATATCGCTCGGCTGATGCAGGCATGTTCACGGTTGAATCGATCCCCGCTCGTGAGCTGGGCAACTCGAGCTTTCTCGTCTGCGACCCTGACCGCCACGTCGCGCTGGTCATCGATCCCCTGCGCGATATCGACGGATATCTGAGCCGGGCCGAATCCCTCGGCGTCAGGCTGACGCACGCGCTCGATACGCATCTGCACAACGATTTCGTCTCCGGCCGGCGCGAGCTCGCGGCCGAGGCCGCGACCAACATCGACGAGCTCCGTCCGGGAGAGGACCTGTCGCTTGGCGGCCTGACGCTGCGCGCCTTGCACACCCCAGGCCACACGCCGGACCACCTGAGCTACCTCCTGCTCGAGGCGGACCGTCCGCGCGCGCTCTTCTCCGGCGGCGCGGTCATGGTGGGCGCGATCGCGCGGACCGACCTGCTCGGCCCGCACATGGCGGTCCACCTCGCCCTCGAGGCCCTGCGCACGCTGCAGGTGCGGCTGCGCGGCCTGCCCGACGACATCGCCGTGTTCCCGACTCACGGCAGCGGTTCGTTCTGCGGCACCGGGGGCCGCCGGGGGCACGAGACCACGTTGGGCCAGGAGCGGGCGACCAACCCGTTCTTCCAGACGACCGAGTTGATGCCCTTCCTGGCTCGCGTGCTCAACCAGCATCGCTACCCCGCCTACTACCGCGACATGGCGCGGATCAACCGCGAGGGCGCCCAGCTGCTGGGCCGCCACCCGGCGCCGCCCCCCAGCCTGAGCCCCGAGGCGGTCGCGCGGCTCATGACCGAGGGCGCGGCGCTGGTGGACGTGCGTCCCGGGCGCGATTACGACCGCGGGCACATCCCGGGCAGCTACGGCGTCGGGCTGGACGGCCCCCTGAGCGCCTGGGTGGGATGGCTCGTCGCCCGCGGCCGCCAGATCGTCCTGGCCGGCGGGTCCCCAGCTCAGCATCGGGAGGCGCAGCGTCAGCTGCTGCGCATCGGGTTCGACACCATCGCCGGGGCGCTCGAAGGCGGCATGGACGCGTGGCGCGAGAGCGGGCGGGACCTGTCCTCGTTCGAAACCCATGACGTCGAGGACATGGCCTCGTGGATCCTGAGCGCCGAGCCCATGACCGTGGTCGATACGCGTGACGAGCACGAATGGGCGGCGGGGCACGTGCCCGGCGCCGTCCACATCTATCTGCCCGACATCCCGTACCGGGTGGGGGAGATTCCGCCCGATGCGCCCGTCGCCGTCCACTGCGCGTCGGGCTACCGCGCCGGCATCGCGGCGAGCCTTTTGGAGCAGGCGGGGCGGCAACGCATCATCCACGTCAACGGCCCCTACTCGGACTGGGACCGCCTCCACCTGGCGCAGACCATCCCGGGCTAGCGTTGGCGGATCGAGGGGAGGAGGAAATCCAGCCTCCCCCGCGCCTTCAGTCGTCGGTGACGGTCGCCTCCAGCAGCGCGGCGAACTTGCGGCGCGACGCCTCCCGCCGCGTCGGTACGTGCTCGCGGGGCCACACTCCGGTGGGCGGCTGGTAGCCGGCCAGGATCTGGCGCGCCGCCGCGACGCGGTGGACCTCGTCCGGACCGTCGTAGATGCGCGCGGCGCGCGCGTGGCGATACATCTCCTCGAGCGGCAGGTCCGACGAGTAGCCGAGCGAGCCGTGGGCCTGGATCGCGCGGTCGATCACGTCGTGCAGCACCCTGGCGCCGAAGAACTTGATCAGCGAGATCTCCTTGCGCGCGGCGGCGGCCCCGTGCGTGTCGATCACCCACGCCGCGTGCAGCGTCATCAGCCGGGCCGCCTGCAACTCGGCGGCCGAGTCGGCGATCCAGTTCTGGACGGTCTGATGGCTCGCGAGCTTGCGGCCGAAGGCCTCGCGCTGCAGGGCGCGCTCGCACATCATGTCGAAGGCCCGGCGCGCCTGTCCCAACCAGCGCATGCAGTGATGGATGCGGCCGGGTCCGAGCCTGGCCTGGGCGATCAGGAAGCCCTGACCGCGCGCTCCGAGCAGGTTGTCTTTGGACACGCGGACGTTTTCGTAGACGATCTCGGCATGGCCGTAGCCGTAGCGCTCGTGCTCGCCGGCCAGGGTCGGGATGTTGCGCAGGCGCCGGAGCCCGGGTGCGCCGGCCGGCACGATGATCATGGAAGCGCGGTCGTAGGGTCCGGCGTCGGGTTCGGTCACGACCATGACGATCAGGAAGTCGGCGATCATGCCGTTGGACGTGAACCACTTGTGGCCGTTGATCACCCATTCGTCGCCCTCGAGCACGGCGGTGCTGGTGAGTAGCGTCGGGTCTGAGCCGGCGCTCTCCGGCTCGGTCATCGAGAACGCGGAGCGGATCCTGCCGTCGAGCAGCGGATGGAGCCAGCGCGTCTTCTGCGCCTGGCTGCCAAAGTGGGCCAGGATCTCGGAGTTGCCGGAGTCCGGAGCCTGGTTGCCGAACACGATCGGGCCCCACGTCGATGCCCCCTCGATCTCGTGCATCAGCCCCAGCTTCACCTGGCCGTAGCCCTGCCCGCCGAGCTCCGGAGGGAGATGCGTCGCCCAGAGCTTCTGTTTCTTGACCTGCCCCTGCAGGGAGCGGATCGCGCGCATGAAGGCCTTTTCGCCGGCCTGCAGGACCTCGAGGGGGTAGACCTCGTCGCGCATGAAGCCGCGCATCCACTCGAGCTTGGCTTCGAACTCGGGTTCGGTCGAGAAGTCCCAGGTCATGGGCGCCCCTTACACGCCGCGATCGAGCAGCGCGATGCCCTCGTCGATCATGCCGGTGATGGTATCCGTCAATCCCTCGTACATGGGGTCGGGCCGCTTGCCGCGGCGGTGGAGCATGAGGTTGTAGCCGAAGATCGAGGCGTATTTGTAGAGGCTCATTGCCGAGTACCAGCGCATCTCCTGGGGATCCGCGCCGTACAGCCGGTACAGCTCGTCCGCGCTCGCGTCGATGGCGCCGCCGGGGTTGGGCGCGCCCCGGAAGCGCCGGCGGAGGGAGACGGTGCACAGGCACCCCAGATCCAGGAGCGGCTGGCCGATCTCGGCGATCTCCCAGTCGAGGACCGCCACCACCTCAGAGCCTCGAAACAGCATGTTGCCGTAGTGGTAGTCGCCGTGGACCAGAGTCGGTTCGCGCTCCGCCGGGAGCTGTATCGCGAGCCGGCCCCCGAGCTCGCCGGCACGGATCGTGAGCTCCTCCGGCGCCCGCTGCATCAGCCACGCCCAGCGCATCATCTCCGCCCGCAGCCCGACCGGTGCCTCCTCGCCGATCCCGGTCCTATCCAGGGGCAGGGCGTGAAGGCGCTTGAGGACCTCCACCGCCGAGGCGGCGATCTCCAGCGGTGGCTGCTCGGCCCCGGCTTTTTCGATGCGCGCGCCATCGACCGCTTTCATCAGGACGAAAGGACGGCCGTCGACCACCGGGTCGGCGCTCGACACCGCGATGGCGGGGGTGGGGAGGCGGGCGGCGTGCAGGGCGGCCATGATGCGGCCCTGACGGACGACATCGGCGGGACCGGCGATGCGCGCCCCGGGAGGGGGGAGGCGGAGGACGTAGCGGGTGGTGGTGCCGCCGTCCTCGACGGATAGGAAGTAGGTGAAGCCGGAGTGGCCTTCGGGGATGGGCTCGACGGCGACGACGCGGAGGTTGGGCCGGCCGAGGCGGGAGCGGCACTGCAGCTCCAGGTCGTGCCGGATCTGCTCGCTCACTCCAGGTGCGCCGTGTCCCCGATCGCGCCTACCACCCGCCGATCGCCCAGCGCCCGCACGATGCTAACGCTCGTGTAGTAGGGCAGCACGCGGAGCTGCGCTGCCTCGAGCCCGAGCACATCGGTGAGGTAGGCGATGATCGCCGCGCCGTGCCCGACCGCGACGACGCGGCCGCCGGCGTGCCGCTGTGTGATGTCATCGACCACCGCTCGCATCCGTTCGATGACGCCGGCCGGCGGCTCCTTGGGGTCGAGCTGCCCGTCGTCGCTGATGTCGAGGGCCATCTCGACCAGCCGCCGGTCGACGCGCACGTCGTCGGTGATGGCGCGGGCGGTCTCGAGCGCACGGCGATAGGGACTTGTGTAGACGGCTGCCGGATGGGCTCGGCGGACGCGCGCGGCGAGGCGGGCCGCCTGGTCCCGGCCGAGCCGGCTGAGCGGCGGATCCTCGGTTTCGGCAAGGCCTTGGTAGCAATCCGCGTGGCGGACCAGCCAGATCTCGGTCACGCCTTCGAGGCCGATCAGGAAGGCGGCTTCGAGGGCTCGCATGGCCCGGGTGAGCTGCTCCGAGCCTGCTGCCACGGCTAACATTCGACCACATGCTCCGGGCTGTGGGCATAGTCGCCCTCATCGTCCCTCTCCTCGTCTTGGCCGCCTGCGCCCAGACCGCCGTCAAGACGGTGGCCTCGCCGTCCCCCGTGATCCCGGAGGGAAACTGGACCGAGAGCCTCACGTTCAGCGGTGAGGTTGCGGGGCAGATGACCGGGATCGTCCCCAACACGGACGTCCAGCAGAGCGAGTGCACCGGTTCCAGGACGCATAACGGGGAAACGTGGTCGGACAGCTTCTACGGCACGGTCGATGCCAGCGGACAGAATTGGGGACTGGTCTTCCTGATCGGCAACTTCCGCGGTCAAGGCACCTACGTCGATGGCGACGTCGCGGTCCAGGTGCACAGCGCGGACAACACCAAGGTGTGGCAGAACCTGGGCGGCGACAAGGTCACGTTCACGGTCGATCGTGGGCAGCAGTCGGGGACGATCGAAGCCTCGCTGACCGACGCCGGCACCGGCAAGGCGGGTGTCGAGAAGGTCACCGGGCGTTGGAACTGCCGAGGCTAGGGGGGTGGAGGTCAGGTTCGACGGTCACTGTTTCGGCTGCGGCCCGCTCAACCTCGAGGGTCTGCGCCTGAGCTTCGTACCGGGACCGGATGGCTCAGTCGCGGAGTTCGAGGTGCCGGACCGATTCCAGAGCTGGGCGGGGATGGCGCATGGGGGCATGGTGGCGTTGATGCTCGACGAGGCGGTGGGATGGGCGGCCTGGCATGCGGGGCATCCGGGGGTGACGGGTCGCCTGCAGGTGAGCTACCGCCGGCCGCTGAGGCTCGGCGAGCCGATCCGGGTGGTGGCGAGCGTGGAGAGGATCCGGCGCACGCTGGTGTACGCCACGGCCTTCATCGAGAACCGCGACGACCACTCGCGAGTGGCCGACGCGACCGCGACCCTGATGGAGGTCAAGACCGTGGTGGATCCGATCGGCAGGTAGAATCAACACCTCGCCGGGCGTGCAGGTTCGTCGCGCTCGGGCGCTCGTGTCGGGGGCTGGCGCAGTTTGGCAGCGCGCACGGTTCGGGACCGTGAGGCCCCGGGTTCAAATCCCGGGCCCCCGACCAATTTCGAGTTCAAAATCGCCGATTTTGGACGTCATCCGCAGTCGCCGGGGCACAGCCGGGGCACACATTCTTGGAGAACCTCGCATCGAGGTTGCGAAGTTTGTCGCGATGGTGGGCACGATCTGAACTTGGACGACACGGACTTGGGGCGTGCGCAGAGCTATATATCAGTTGATGCAACTGTCAGGACCGTGAGGCAGACGGTTCGAAAATCACAGGCCGACTGGCTCGTTGGACTGCGCCACACCAGCATGGTCCGCCACCGGGGATGGTTTCGCGTTCTCCATCCCGTTCGAAAACACGCTCGCGTGGGTCGATCGGAGTGGCACGGAGGTCCGACGTGTGCGAGCTCCGAAGCGAGGGCGTCACGTGCTCACCCCGTTGTGCGACGCGACAGTGTTGATCGGGAGCGGCATCGATTGACCCGATGTGACCCAGACGACGTTTCCCGAACCCGGGGGGTCCGGCCGTGTCAAGGATGCCTGCAGTGCAACAACCAGATTCAGTTCGCTGGTCGACAGAGATCTACGTGCGTGCGGCGGGTGCCTGGCTTAGGTAAGCGCCAACTGTTGCCTCTACGGTACCAATCAGCGCTTCCCCGAGTTCTATCAACCAACCAGCCATCACGAGAGGGTCTCTTTGCGCATCGCGCCATCGAGGGTAGGAGGCGTATGTCACCGTGCCCTCCGTGTCTGGTTTGTGGGTCCAGGATGCCCACATTGCCACTGAACCGAAGTGAGTTCCTTCCGACAGTTCGTCATAGACGTGTTTAATTCCGGGGGCATACTTGGTGACCGCCGTTATCAGTGAGCCGATGCTGCGGCGCTTGCTTTTCGTGTCCCGCCGCCGGTCGGTTAGGGCATCGACATACTCTGGATGGTCGCGGACGTAGAGAGCGGTAACCACGAGATCACCGTAGGACCGAATTAGCGGAATCGCCGCATGCGGGTTGCTCGTCTCAATGGCATGCACTGTCGCAAGGTGGAGTCCGTTTGCTCGTGCAATCGCGCTGAGTAGGAACATTGACAAGTAAGTGATGTTCCGGTCGTTTGATTCGAAGACCAGCTTTGCGAGCTGATGTAAACGGTCCCTGACTGCCTCGACCTGCCGGAGGGCGTCTTCTTCTGACTTGAAGCGCGAAATGTCAACTTGCTCTGGCTCGCCCTTCTTTGGCATGACAGGACCATACCGCCGCCGTGATAATCAGAGCCGCTTCCAGACGTTCCTCTTCCACTCCCAGCCTTACAGCACTCGACTCCGAGCGGTGCTTCCGCGGTCACAACGCAGTCAGGTTGTCGGGACCAGCTGCCTTTACTGGGTCGAGGTTATAGAGGATGCGGGCGGACTGCTTAGAGCGGGCGGGAGTCGTAGAACGGATCGGGCGACCGCCAGACGTCGCGGTAGCCATTGAGCACACCGAGTTTGTCATCCCTCCACTCCTCCCACAGCTGGCCCATTGCCGCCTGATCCCGGTTGGCGACGGGTCGCCCGTGCCAGTCAACCTCCGCCGTTTCCAAATCGCGTCGCAGTTGCTCGAGGCGAGGAATCAGTGAGCGTGCCTCTGTGAGAGTTGGAGGTGCGAGCGGTGCAGTCGTGGAAACCTTGTCGTTTGGACTGCGCCGCGCGGCGTTCTCCCACTGCTGGAAGATCCTGATGATTTCTTCTGGGGTCGGTTGGTAAGTCATGGGTCGAATCTCCTTGCCTTCCGCTCGGTCTCCGAGGAACTGGCGACCCTCATCGGTGATGCGCCACTCGTTGCGAAGGTGGATCGAAACGTAGTGCTCCTCGAAGAGGTCGGTTAAAACGCTGGCGATTTTTGCGGGGCTCGTTCCTGGCCCAACCCACCCGCGGCCGACCAGCTCGATGGTCAGCGGTGTCGCAAATGCTCCAGTCGTCTTGGAGAGGATGGACAGAACGCGAATGCGGAGATCAGGCATCCTGCCTGTCTCCCAAGCCCACGATTGGATCGTGTCCCAGTGCCAAGCGGGGTTCCCGCTAACTGACCCGTCAGGTTCAGGCAACATCCGCCGAACGAACCACTGGTGAACGGTGTTTTCCTTCACCTCTAGCAGGGACGCGATTTCCTTCTCTCCGACGATCACGAGGCATACAGTACGCCTGTAGCCTAGGCTCGTCTACAGTGAGTCTTGGGCCGATGCTGGTACAGCTAAAGGCCAGCCGAGTCGCGGAACCCCTCTTGCTGTGGCGAATATAGCGACTATGACGTTTGTGGTGATTATGTGGTAGTATGCCGCCATGGCTCTCTCAACCCCAGTGGCTCCCTCCGAGCAGGATCGCAAAGTCATCGAGACGTTTTCGCGGGCTCTCGAGCATGTGCCGGCCGACCACGCACAGATCTTGGTGGACGGCAAGGCGCCCGAAATGCTTGCCGTGCCTCGGCCCATCTTTGAGATCCTAAAGATCGTTGCCGACCAGATGGGCAAGGGCAGGGCCATAAGTGTCGTCCCCACGAAGATGCTCGTCACCACGCAGCAGGCGGCGGACCTCCTCGGGGTGTCCCGGCAGCATGTGGTGAAGCTCATCACAGAGAAGGACCTGCCGCACGAGATGGTGGGGACCCATCGCAGGATCCGCATGGAGGACCTGATCCAATACAAGCGACGCCGCGAGTCCACGAGGGACGACGCCTTGCGGCGCCTGAGCGAGCAGGCGGAGCGTCTGGAGCTTAAGTACTAAGCTCCGGCCGTGGCGTTCTCGGCCTTCTTGGATGCCGACGTCCTTTTTCCCGTCGGCCTTCGTGACAGCCTCCTCTGGATCGCTCACTTCGAGGTGTATTCGCCCCGGTGGAGTGCCGACGTCCTGAAGGAGATGCGCAAAAACATCTTGAAGGAGCACAAACACGTAAGTGAGAAGGACCTCGACGAGATGATCCGAGATATGCAGACGGCGTTTCCTGAGGCTGAGGTGACCGGGTATCAGAAGCTCATCGACGTTATGCCAATCAACGAGAAGGATCGGCACGTGCTGGCCGCGGCGGTCGTGGCTAAGGTCGGCGTTCTGGTTACCAACAACCTCAAGCACTTTCCCGCCGAGGCGTGCGGTGAGTTCGGCGTGGAGGTGCAGTCAGCCGATGAATTTCTTGTTCACGCGCTTAGCCTCGAGCCCTTCGTGGTGCACGAGGCACTGAGCCGCCAGGCCTCGATCAAGCGGAGGCCGCCCATGAGCGTTGCAGATGTCCTGGATCACTTGGAGAAGACGGCTCCCACATTCGCGAATGAAGCGCGGGCCGCGTGGGAAATCAAACCCGGGGGCCCATAACCGGCGCCTGTCCCGCCGGGCCACGGGGCACAGCCGGGGCACAGAATCGCGGAACCAGGGGGACCTTAAAGGACACCAGAGGAGACGACAACCCGGCGATTGAATTCCGGGGGGACTCTAAGGATCCTCGGGGACACCGGGGGACACGCCATCGCTACGGTTCGGCTCTGACTCAGCAGACTTCGCGAAGTCTTCCCACGGGTTCAACTCCATCGCATATCGGGCAGGGCGGCTCCTACCCAGCATTACCTCGACCGTCGCTTCTTCCACGCCCATATCTCGCAGCAAGCAACCGGTGAGGAGGCAGCGCAACACGAAACAAGCGTGTGCCATTTGAGCGCCGTCTAGTCGGGCGGCATCCTTAGTCGGGTCGTAATGGATCAACCGGTTTCGCCAGTTTGCGAGCTTCGACGGAAAGTCGGGAATACGTTTGGCAATTCTTCGTCCAGACGGACCGGGATGGTGCGCAAGGTCGCGGAGTCTTTCCCAGAGCCGCCGCTGCAAAGACTCTCCTATTCGACCTCCGAGCCAATCCTTCAGTTCCGTCGGCGCAGATGCAAGGACTGCGTTCCAGCGGTCTACATCCTTTCCCTGAGTCGTTTGTTGAAAGTGTGGTGACAATCGGTGATACGACTCAGCTGCTATCACCAATAGCAGGAGCTCATCGTCTCGGTATCTGGGGCGACCGTACAGGGCACCGAAGTAGACCACGAGGGCCGGTTCCAAGCGGCGCGAGAGTTCGTACCAGCGCGGCAGGGCGCCCTCGAAGCTCCCCGGAAGATCGTCCAACGTGAACATCGGCCAAATATCGGGGTCGATCTGATCGTCGGGATGAACGTATGCACGAATTAGCTCAAGTGGTTCCTCAACGCTCTTCGCTCCGATGTCCGAGGTCACGTAGGGTGTAAACACGTCCACCGCGCACGGCGCGACGGAGTCTCCGAACCCCAGCGAGACTAGCTGGCGAATGGGTCCGATGTGCTGATGCAGTGATTCGATCTCAGTCGGATCGTCGACTTGGACGTCGAAATACGCAGTTTCCGCGATCGTCAGTTTGTCGCGCTCCGATGGGCTCTCCCAGCTAAAGCTGAGGTCCACGTAGGCTCCTTCGGAGATTCGAGTACGTCTCGAAGGCGGGCGCTTCCAGGTGTGCGTCGGGCTGTCGCCAGTACGCGTGCGACTGAGGCCAGTTGACCCTGTGAACCGTGTCAGATTCGGAAACGCAATGCAAATGCGGTTGAACTTCAGGTGCTCGGGCGCGAGGGTTGCTCCGATGAGACAAGTGCTTGGGCGGTACGGAGTCGTCGGCAGAACGTCGAGAAGAGTAAATTCCTTCTTCCCTGCACGGCCATGTACCACTGGATACGTGTCCTCAATGGTTAGGTCGAACGGCTCGCGCTCTTCGAAAAGTCTTGTTGTTTCCAGCTGAAGATCGCCGCGATCAGTTATGTGCAGAAGGCCGGCAACACGGCGCTCTGGCTTATCGGGTAGCCACCATTCGCCCAAAAACGAGCCAACTTCGCGAGGCATCGAAACCGAGAGTAGGGCGTGCCGTCGCAACGGTCAATTGAGACTCTTGTGTCAACGGCTTGGTGTCGAGCCGGAGGTTGTAGCCGCACGACTCAAACGTGCACGAGACGTCCGAAGCTGAATCAACGACATCTCGATCAATCCGGCGTGGTGTCAGAAGCTCATCTTTCTCGCTCAACTCGCGGCCTTCGGCGAACCGTGTCGATTCTTTCGGCCGCATCGCGTCGCAATTCCGGAACGACATGGCGGTAGGTGTCCATAGTCACGGCGATCTCGTAGTGACCGAGGACTCCATCACGACGCGTGGCGACACGCCTTGGACTAACAACAGCGTCGCGCATGAGAGCCGAAGATCATGGAACCGGATTCGCGGTGGGCCCCGCCGGGGCACAGCCGGGGCACACATTCCCGGAAACAGGCGGTCACGGCAGGTCACCTGAGGACATGAAGGCTGCGAGATTTGAGTTCAGGAGGGCCCTGGCGGACCCCAGAGGACACGCGAGGAAACACCATTAGGACGGTTCGGGACCGTGAGGCCCCGGGTTCAAATCCCGGGCCCCCGACCAAAAGTTGGTCGAAGCGACCCCAATATCTAGACGGTCAAGCAGCGTGTGGGCCCCCAGATATTGGGCCGCAAACACTCTGGCCTCGGACAGGTAGCGGGATTTGAACTCATGGACGGATCACCACTGTCGCCAAGCCCAGATAAACCGCACCCGTCCCTGGTATGAGCGTGTGCGCCGTTCACGAAGTTTCCGGACCGAAACAAGGTGCGTTTGTATACCAAACGGCACTCGCGGGTCAGGCTCGCGGACGTAGCTCCGGAACTCGGCCGTCGGAGTCCGCCAATCCGTACTCGATGGCCACTTCCGCGAGGTCTAGAGCCCTGCCCGACTTCTCGACGATCCGAGGATCGTTCGCCAGTGCGGCCACGCATCGTCCATTGAACTCGGCCGACCAGGCTCTGGTCGGGTCAGCGAACTGGTCGGGGTGGGCAATGAGCGCTTCGGTCCGTGTCAACCTCGGCCAGAACGAGACGACCGCCACCTTGTATGGGCGCAGCTCCTCTGCCGTGCTCAACGTGAGCATGTCCACCGCGGCTTTGACGACGTTGTAGGACACGTTGCCCGTGTACTTAATCGCGCCTATCGAAGAGATGTTGACGATAAGACCACTGCGCCGCGCGACCATCATCCGGGCAGCGCACGCGCTGGCGATGTAATGCGACCTCAGGCCGACCGCGTGCATCTGGTCCCACTCCTTGACAGGCAGGTCCCAGAACATGGCGTCCTCGCGCGGGCCTAGGTCTGTGCTGTAGGACGTCGCATTGTTGACCAGAAGATCGAGCCCACCCTGCTCATCCTCGACGCGACGAAATACGGCTTCTGTCTCCGAATCCACGCTGTGGTCGGAGCGCATCGCGATGCCACGCCCACCGGCTCGCGTTACCTGTTCAGCTGTCTTTGTAATCGAACCAGGGCGATCGCTCTCGCCGTCGCGAAAGGTGCGTGCAGTGACGTAGACCGTCCATCCCGCCTCACCCAGCCCAACTGCCACACCGCGTCCGATTCCGCGGCTGGCCCCGGTGACGATGGCGACCCGGCCCGACATCGCGGGACAACATACTGGAAGAAGTGCTCCGCCGTGGCCTGGGCTAGAAACCGAATGGCAGTCGGTTCTATTAACCTCGAAATGTGTCGACCCTAGGACTGCACGTGTCGGAGTGGGTACCGGTGAGTCAATCCTCTTTGTCCACGGCAGCTTCGGCTTCGGCGAAGAGCAGTGGGAACACCAGAGACCACTCAGCTTACGGTGGAGGATGCTGCTGGTTGATCGCTGCGGCCACGGTCGCAGCCCTGACACCGGTCGTTCCGGCTGGAACGAGCAGTCAGAGGACATTGCCAATCTTCTAGGCGGCGGCGCGCACCTGGTCGGCCAATCTCATGGCGGCACTCTGGCGCTTCTGGCAGCCTTTCGAAGACCGGAGGCTGTGCGATCGCTGACCCTGGTCGAGCCCAACACCCTGGGACTGGCCCGCGACGATGTCGATGCTGAGGCACTGATCGACCGCGTGTCGCGCGTGCTTGCGAATGCGAACGACTCCGATCCTGCCGGTGCTTACGCGGCTTTCATAGGCGCCTTCGGCTTTGCATCCCCACCGGCGACGCCGACGGCCATGGATCTGAAGTGCATACGGGCCAGCCTCCGAGAGCCTCCTCCCTGGGACGCCACCATCCCGGCGCTGCATCGCCAAGCTTTTCCGGTGCTGATCGTGCTTGGCGGCTGGCCCAGCGAAGATCCGCCCGTACGAAGCACTGGTCGCGCCTTTCGCGCTGTTGGGGAGCGTCTCGCAAAGAGACTTGGCGGTGAACTGGCAACGCTTCCAGAGTCCTTCCACAATCCGCAGTTGCTGGGGGCGCCCTTCAACGAGCGCTTGGCAACGTTCCTCTACTCGGTAGATACCCTCTCGTAAGCCGCCAGGCCTACATAACGCCTTGTATTGGCGATCTTGTCTGTGGTCGGGAGCCGGTGGATCACCGCCGGGTCACAATTTCCGGGGGGACTATCGCGACCTAGGGGGCCGCACCAGCGGGGCGCCCAAGAATGCTGGCGCGCCGCCAACGCCCGCCACCTTGTCGCGCTCCTCCGAGCCGACTGCCACCTCCCCTTGCCCCGCCCGGCGGGCGGGGACTAAACGCCAGCAGCGGCCTGTTCAAGCCGGCCGCAATGGGTCCTAATTAGGTCGAGGAGGCCGCTGCCGAGCTCAATTCGAGAGTTCAAATAGTGTCCCGTTCCCCCGACCAGTTTCTGAATTCAGAAATATTCTCGTCAACGGATGGAACGTGATAGTTCTGCTGTAGCTGCACAAATTGTGTAAAAATCTCTCGGACTGCTGGCCGACCCGCACGTTCTCAAGCTGGTTGCTTTCGTCGACACCTACTCCGCTGGCTGAGGTCGTCCTGACAGGCCGACATGTCGTGGCGCTAACGCCCGAGCAAGCGCCAATCAGCCCACGGAGGGTGATCCTGGGCTACCTCAGATGGCCGGTTTTAACTCGATCGGTCCTGGCCGGTTTTGGGTGATCGCTAACAGGGGACTTTGAGATGGCCATTGACATGGATGACCTAGAAGCTCTTCGCGAGCGGTAATCCCAAACGGATCAAGCGCCGTCGTGGTGGTCACCGAGGGCGAGTCCTTCAGACTCCGCGAAGCCCGTTCAAGAGGAGGTGAGCGCCTGAAGAAATGAGCGCCGGGTGGGGACTTTCACCTGGCCAAAAGTGGGGACTTTGAGATGGCCATTGACACTACGCAACCAGATCAAGGGTATCTGGGCGGCGGACCTTTCGTTGTGCAGACGATCGGCTTCCGAACCCTGTATGTGTTCATCCTCATCAGCCACGAGCGCAGGGAGCTGATTCAGTTCAACGTCACGGCGAGTCCGACCGCGGCCTGGATCTGGAGGCAGGTGATACCGCCAATGTCGGGCGGTGCCGTAGTCTGTCGGCCGATCCTAGGCGGACTTCATCACGTCTTTTCGAGGGCGGCATGAGCGCGACCCAAGTTTGCCAGCCTACAGCTTGGCCGGCTTGCTCAGCGAATATCGGCGCACACCGGTCTTGGTATGACCGACTTTTTGAACCCAACAGCATCACAGCCGACGTAATGTCCGACCAATCGTGCTACCCTTTGTCGCATGAGTCGAGTCAAAGTGAGTGTGACGGTGGATCCGAACCTGCTTGATGCAGTGGACGGGTTCGTTCAAGACCATCCTGGTCAAGACCGCAGCAAGGTGATCGACCAAGCTCTTCACCAGTGGTACGCGCGCCAGCAAGAGCTTGCCATGGAGGCTCAGTACGCCAATCCGGAGCAACCGATCGCCTCCGAACAGCGTGCCTGGCGATCGATCCGACGTTCGGCAGCTGCGCGTCGGCTCTCTAGAACCTGAGCCAGCGAAGTCGCCTAGCCCACCCCGCTCCACGTCGGGGGGAGATCTGGTATGTGTTCACGCCCGGCCAGCCGGATGATCCCCACCGGCCACGTCCAGCTGTAGTCATTTCAGAGGATGTAAGGAATCGTCTGCGGGATGATCTGATTGTCGTCCCGATCTTTTCGGCTGGTCAAGTCGGGCCCACGCGTGTGCCATTGCAGGCGCGGTCAACAGGCTTGCGCCATGACAGTGTCGTCTTCTGCGAAGAGATCACCACGATCGACCGCGATTTTCTCGCCCGTGGCCCCGCCGGAACTCTGAGCCCCAAGCTTATCGATGCGATCGTTCGCGGTGTGCGGCGCTCGATCGGGGAGGTAGTGGCCGAGCCGTAAGCTGCGAAACGTGGAGCCCAAAGCAGCTTGGCGACGTCAGCCTCCGTAAACAATCCGTGTAGTAGTTCATGTAGTAATCCGGCTGAAGAGTCGTGCAAACCGGGACGTCGATGGCCGTCGAGCCGAAGAATCGAACTGAAACCTGCAGAAACTGACATGGTTGGACGCAACCACGGCTGATTCGGGACCGTGAGGCCCCGGGTTCAAACCCCGGGCGACCAGTTTTTGAATACGAGGCGGGCGTCCGGGCCTGCGTGCCGCGCTAGTGGGATCGCGGCGGATCACAGAATTCAAAGGACCTGTGGCAAGGGGCATTTCCGCAATCGCGCCCTTGCGTTCGTGGCGTGGGGCGGCTTTTCGAGCGTTCCCATGGCCTTGGGCGGCCTGAGCCGGCAGGAGATCGCGAATCCGGCGTGCGATAGATTCCCGACCACTTGGCCATGGAAGTGGCGATGTGTCGCGTTAGGCTGCACTCCATATGAACGCCACGTCGGAGCTCGAGCAGGGCCGCGCGGCCTGCGACAGGCTCTCCTGGGCTGAGGCGTTCAGTGATCTGGTCGCCGCTGACAATCGCGAACCTCTTGGCGCTGAGGACCTGGAGCTGCTGTCGACCGCGGCCCTCCTCTCCGGACAGGACGCGCAGGGCTTTGCGCTGATGCAGCGCACGCACAATGCCTTCCTTGGCCGGGGCGATCTTGAGCGCGCTGCCCTATGGGCCGTGCGACTCGGGATGTGGCTGCTCAACGCCGGCCAGGCCGCCCAGGCCGGCGGCTGGCTCGGGCGCGCGGGCCGGCTACTTGACGATGGGCGGCGGGATTGCGTCGAGTCTGGATACTTACAGGCCGCGATCGCGATGCAGAGTCTCGGTACGCGCGACCTCGCCGGCGCCGACGCGGCTTTCACCCATGCCCTCGAGATCGGCGAACGCTTCGGCGACGCCGACCTGCTGGCCCTGAGCCGGCTCGGCCACGGATCTTCACTGATCGCGCGAGGTGAGATCGAGGCCGGCGCAGCGTTGCACGACGAGATCATGGTCTCGGTCACGTCGGGCGAGGTCTCGCCGGCCATAGCCGGCATCGCTTACTGCGTGGTGATCGAGAACTGCCGCGAGGTGTTCGACCTGCGTCGGGCGCAGGAGTGGACGTCTGCCCTTACTCGCTGGTGCGAGTCGCAGCCCGGCCTCGTGGCGTTTCGGGGCAACTGCCTGATCTTCCGGACCGAGATCATGCAGCTGCACGGACGCTGGGCCGATGCGATCACCGAGGCCGAGAGGGCGCGCGACCTGCTCCTCAAGCCGCCCCCCAAGCCGTTTGCGGGTGCGGCGTTCTACGAGCTCGCTGAACTCCACAGGCTGCGCGGCGAGTTTGCCCAGGCTGAAGAGGGGTATCGGCAGGCGAGCCACATGGGTCACGGGCCGATGCCGGGGTTGGCTCTTATGAGGTTCGCCCAGGGTCACCCGGACCAGGCCGCGACCGTCATCCGCCGCGAGCGCGACGAAGCGACCGGCCCAGCTGCACGCGCGGCGGTGCTTACCGCCTTCGTCGATCTCATGGTGGCGACCGGTGACCTCGACTCTGCTCGTATTGGTGTGGCTGAGCTTGCTGAGATAGCCGCACATATCAAAGCGCCGATCCTCAACGCCATCGCGAGCCAGGCCCGCGGGGCGGTGCTGCTCGCGGAAGGCGACCCGCGCGCCGCGCTGCAGCCCCTTCGCCGCTCGGCAAGCCTGTGGCGTGAGCTCGAGGCGCCTTACGAAGGGGCGCGAGTGCGCGTGCTGATCGCTCGCGCCTGCCGCGCGCTCGGCGACTCGGAAACCAGCGCGATGGAGCTCGAAGCTGCGCGCCGGACCTTCAAGGAGCTGGGCGCGCTGCCTGATCTCGCCGCCATTGACACGAGACCGGCGGCCACCTCCGGACTCTCGGAGCGGGAGGTGGAGGTTCTTCGCCTGGTCGCGGCCGGCAGTTCCAACCGCGCCATCGCCCTGCGGCTGGTGATCAGCGAGAAGACGGTGGCGCGCCACGTGAGCAACATCTTCACCAAGCTCGGCCTCTCCAACCGGGCAGCGGCGACCGCGTACGCGTACGAGCACGGCCTGAGGTAGGCCTCGCCTATATAGAAATACCCATAGCGGGCGGCTTCGCGGATTGGGCATTTCGTTCGATGCGGGCCAGGGTGCGCGACGCCTAGCCTCGTCGCCATGAACGAACACGTCGAAACCGTGATCATCGGCGGCGGTCAGGCAGGCCTTGCGGTCGGCTATCACCTCGGAAGGGGCGGGCGATCATTCGTCATCCTCGAAGCCAACGCGCGGGTCGGCGATTCGTGGCGCAAGCGCTGGGACTCGCTGCGCGTCTTCACACCGGCGAAGTACAACGGGCTCCCCGGCGTGCGATTCCCGGCGCCTTTGCTCTCGTTCCCGACCAAGGATGCAGTTGGCGACTTCCAGGCGGCGTACGCCGTGCGGTTCCACCTCCCGGTCAAGACTTCGACGAAAGTCGATGCCCTGCACCAGGATGGCAATCGCTATTTGGTGACGGCCGACGCAACGACGTTCGTTGCGGACAACGTCGTCATCGCGACCGGCGCGTGCCAGATCCCGAAGCTGCCGGCCTTCGCCTCCCAGCTCAACGCGGGCATCAACCAGATCCACTCCAGCCAGTACACGAGCCCGGCACAGCTGCGCGACGGCGATGTCCTGGTCGTCGGCACGGGCAACTCGGGCGCAGAGGTCGCGCTCGAGCTGTCGCGCACGCGGCGCGTGTCGTTGGCCGGGTCAGCGCATCGCGAGATTCCGTTTCCCCACGGTGCGGTCGGCGCCGCTTTCGCGCTGCCGCTGGTCCGATTCCTCGGGACCTATGTGCTCACCGTGGACACGCCGATGGGGAAGAAGGCGCGGCCGCAGTTCCTTCGCAGCGGCGCACCGCTGATCAGGGTCAAGGCGAAAGATCTCGCGGCTGCGGGAGTCGAGCGCGTGCCGCGCGTAGTGGGTGTGAGCGGCGGCCGACCTCTCATTGAGGACGATCGCGTCATCGACGTGCCCAACATCATCTGGTGCACGGGGTTCAAGACGGATTTCGACTGGGTCCACCTGCCGGCGTTCGGGGATGACGGCCGGCCGCTGCAGTATCGCGGCGTGGTTCAGTCACTGCCCGGCCTGTACTTCGTGGGTCTCGAGTTTCAGTACGCGGCGACGTCGGGCGTGCTCCCTGGCATCGTTCGCGATGCCCGCTACGTTGCGCGGCGCATCGCCGCTACCGCCCCACGCCCTGAGGAGGTGCCGGCGAAGCCGGCGGAGGGGGCGTTCGCCTAGGCAGGCTGAACGCGGCGGTCAGCATGCCGAAGTAGGCCGGCGCCTCGTACGAGATCAGCTCGCCCCGCCAGCCCGGGCGGCTGGCAGTTGCTCGACAGTCAGGTCTCGCCGAGCGGCGTTATCGTGGCCATGTACGGGCGCTGGGGAGTTGAAGCTCGGCTCCTTCATCCAGTCTGGTTCCAGTGCAGGAGCATGACCGTGACCACTGAATCGACGACCAACGAAAATGGCGCCGGGCGGTACGCCGATGTCAACGGCATCAATCTCTACTTCGAGATCCACGGGACAGGTCGCCCGCTGATTCTGCTGCACGGTGGATTGATGATGGGCGAGATGTTCGGGCCCGTCATTCCACTTCTGGCGCAGCGTCACCAGGTCATCACGGTCGACCTGCAAGGACACGGCCGGACTGCCGACATCGAGCGACCGATCGATGTGCGGCTCCTGGCCGACGACATCGCCGCGCTCATCGAGCATCTCGGGGTCGAAAGGCCAGACCTCGTGGGCTACTCGCTGGGAGGCGGAGTTGCCCTGCAGACCGCGGTGAGATACCCGGCCAAGATCCGCCGGCTCGTAGTCGTCTCGGCAAACATCAGGCGCGATGCGATTCCGGCTGAGATGCTGATGCAGCAGGGCCAGGTGAGCGCGGCCGCGGCCGAGTTCATGAAAGACACCCCGATGTACCAGGAGTACCAGCGGGTCGCGCCGCGCCCGCAAGATTTCCCGCGCCTGCTGGACAAGATCGGCCAGTCGATGGCCAAGGACTTCGACTTCACCGAAGACGTGCGTGGTCTCCAAGTTCCCACGCTCATCGCGGCCGCCGATGCCGACATGGCGCCGCCGAGCCACTATGTCGAGGTGTTCAAACTGCTCGACGGCGGCCTGCGCGATGGGGGCTGGATGGGGGAGGGTCGGCCCAGGGGCGGTCACGCACTCGCGATCCTGCCCGGGCTGACCCACTACAACATAGGCAGCTCGCCACTGCTCGCCACCGTGATCCTGGCCTTCCTCGACAAAGAGTGATTTGCTCTCCGGTCGGCTGAGCGCGCTGGACCTGGGCTGCGCTGGTCCTCGCGATGATCAGCGCGGGCTGGGTCCGGGTTCAAATCCCGGGGCTCCCGACCAGTTTCGAGTTCAAAAGTTGGTGCTGAAGGCCCGCGGCACCAGGATTTTGGCCTCAGGGGGCGTCGGGCAGGCTTGGCCTCGATGTTTGGGATCGAGTCGGGCGAGCTGGTCTGTCGGGGCTGTAGCGAGCGGCGTCTCCGCGCTGCTTGCGACATCGCTCCCGCCTGCATCGGTTGATGCTGATAATGCGGGTCTATCGATATCTCGCCTTAACAAATTCACGCTCTAGGCTGCTTACCTCAAGCTCCGACCCATGCGCTGATCGGAGGGCTCTTAAACCGGCCGGCGAGCCTCCGCAGCTGAGCAACCGTCTTGGCGAACTGTGCGACCAGCGCGTTGCCCAGAGTCTGGGGATTGTTTCGGGCTTAGCTGGAGGCCAAGCCGTCCCGCCTAGGGCGGGGCCTGGTGTCGAGCTCAGTCCTCAGCTCACCGCTTTCTTCACGAGCGCGCCGATCCTTGCCTCGACGGCGGCGGTCAACTCCGTCAGAGCGAAGGCGGTCGGCCACATGGCGCCTTCGTCGAGGTTCGCCTCGTCGCTGAAGCCGAGCGTCGCGTACCTCGTCTTGAACTTCTGCGCGCTTTGGAAATGGCAGACGATCTTGCCGTCCTTGGCATACGCGGGCATGCCGTACCAGAGTCTCGGCGAGAGGGCTGGCGCGCTCGCGGTGATGACGGCATGGAGCCGCTCGCCCACGGCGCGATCGCGTTCCGGCATCTCGGCGATCTTCGCGAGCACGGCGCTTTCCTCGTCGGCCTTGTCCGCGCGGGGGCCGCGGCGCGCCGCCACCTTCATCTCTTGGACGCGGTCCACCATCGCGGCTCGTTCCTCGTCGGTGAATCCCTCGTACCTCTTTTGTTTCGTGCTGGCGCTCTTGGCGGACTTCTGCGTGTCCTTCATTGGAGGTTTCCTCCGCTGCGAGTATTGATGGGAACGAGCCTCATGCTAGGGTGCGTGCCGCCGCGGCGGCTTCTCCAAAGCTGCTCGATCGCATCGCCCGTAACGAACGGCTTTCGCTCGCGCACGATCGCACCAGCCGCGGCCGTCGGTCTTGGATCGGCTGCAAGGAGATCAAGCCCCTGTGGTGTCGACCATGGGGGCGTCGCTGAAAATGCTGCCCCTTCCGCCAGCGAATAGAAGGACGCGAGGGAGCACGAGCGGGCACGGTAAGTGGTCGGCCTTCCGGGCCGCAACCATGAGAAGGTTGCCAGGCCGTTTGCGATCAGGCCAGGATCGCTGCGCACCGGCGATGAACTGTCTGCGCCCGAAAGCCTGGGTGGGCCCTGGATTAGCGGCTGCAACACGTATGGAGCCCGACAGGACGAGTCTTGCTGGCTATATAGCCAATTGGCTATAATTGTGGCTGTGACAAAATCGGAGATCGGCTTCATTCTTGCCAGAGCGAGGCGTCGCTCGGGCCAGACCCAGGCTGACCTTGCCCAAGCGATGGGGACGACCCAACCTGTAGTGGCACGGGCGGAGGCCGGCTATCGAATGCCCACGCTCGGGTTCATCGAGAGGTGGGCTCTTGCCACTGGAGCCCCTATCGCTCTCACGCTGGGCGCCACTCCGCGAAGAACGCAGCCGGCATCGGCGCGGCGCGCGATGGTGCGGTCTGTTCTAGGTCCGGGCCGCTTCAATCCATGGGAACGGAATCCATCGCCGGTTGAGGCAGAGCTGCTAGAGCGAGCCGGCGAAAGCCGTCAACATTTTGAGCGGTTGAAGCAAGTTCGTGGCCAGAGGCACTAATCGGGCTCAGGAACAAGCCGAGGCAATACTGCGTCAAATCCCGACTGCAAAGTCAGGGCTGCGGCAACGCCTGCTCTTGGCGGCAGCCTTGACGACGCTGCTGAGCAACAAGCCGATCGTGGTTGGCGGCACGGCTGAGGAGTACTGGGCTGGGGGCGAGTACCACCCGACGGATCTGGACCTTTGCCCTGTGCCTTCCGCAAGCGATCTGCAGGCTCTTGAGTCGCTAGGACTGCGCAAGGCCGGCAGGCACTGGACTCGAAAGGATCTGGCGGTGGCCGTAGAGTTTCCGGGCTCAGGCGAGGGCATTGAGCGGACCGTGCCAGTCAAGGTCGGCGGGATTTCCATCCTGATGATCAGTTGCGAGGACCTGTACCTTGACCGAGTTCGTCAAGCCACCGTGCCTTGGCCACGCGAAGACATCAGTTTCGATGCAGCGCTGGAAATCGCACTGACGAATTACGTAACGATGGACTGGGACTATGTGCGTCGCCGGCTGCGGACGGCAGCCTTGGCTGAGGGAAAGGTCGGCACGCTGATGGCAAGCGTCGATCGACGTGTGCGGTCACGGGCCCGGCGCGCTTCGCTCGAGGCTGATGCTCGGCGCCGGCAGCTCATTCGCTAATCAGGCCGGTGAGTGATCGGCGAGGGCCGCACGGGGTTCCAAGTTCTAGAAGACCACGACACCGGTAGACGCCAGGCGACAAGGCAAACCCCACTCGAGGGAAGCGAGAAGGGTACCAGCGGCAACTCCGCCGGCGTCCGAGAGCGTTACGAGTCGTTGGCTGTTGGACGAGAGTGATTGCAGAAGTTGAAGGGATTGCAGTCTTACTATCAGGCCCTAGTAAGAATACCGGTCTGTAGCGCTATGATCGCGGGTGATGACTCGACGAGAGGATCAGGTGGGACGGGCGATGTCACTGCTGGGTCCGCTCGAAGGCCGGTTGATGAAACTGATATGGGACAGCCGCGTCCGCGAGCCCTTCATCGTTCGCGACGTACTGGCGCTGACCCCGGAGCTCGCCTACACGACGGTGATGACAACCCTCAACCGCCTGGCTGACAAAGGTCTGTTGAGCGTGACGAAGGTGGGCTCTCACCAGCCTCACAAGTACCGGGCCAACGGGGGAGTGAAAGAGTTCCTGGCCGATTCCGGTCGTGCGGAAGTCGATCGTCTGATCGAGCGTTACGGAGAGGTCGCGCTCGCCGCCTTCGCCGCTCGCCTCGATCGGCTGTCGCCGGCGACGCGCGAGGCCCTCAAGAGGCTGCGCTCGCGGTGACGGGGCGCCGGCTTGTCTTGCTTGGCGTGTTGGCAGCGGTGCCGGTCGCTTGCCTGGGCGCGCTCGCCGGCTGTCGTATGTCCGGGCTGTGCGGTTGGATG
Source organism: bacterium (assembly GCA_004299235.1). NCBI lineage: Bacteria > bacterium. The sequence continues at coordinate 75,965 of SCQL01000017.1, read as the reverse complement.
CCCACCCAGGGCACTTTTTGGTGGTCCACAGCCTACGTACCGCCGCTGCTGGTGATTTCGGCTTCGGCTTTCGCCTGGACCCTCAGGCTCGGTTTCGTGGCGTTGAGGACGATTCGCGAGCTGAAAAGGTTGCCGCGCGCTCCCTTTCCGCCAAATCTGGTCCGAACCGCCAAAGCAGTGGGCCTTGACCGTATTGACTGCGTCGCAGGTGGATCTCTGGTGGCATTCTGCGCAGGCATTGTGCGGCCCTCGGTGTTCATCAGCGAAGCGGCGGCGGCCGGACTTTCCGACTCCGAGCTGATGGCCGTGCTTCACCACGAGGCAGACCACGCTCGTCGATACGAGCCCCTGCGGCGAATGGCCCGCACGGCGGCTGCAGACGTCCTTGCCTTCCTGCCGATCGTCGGCTGGTGGTCAGAACGACAGATCGCGCGCTCGGAGCTGAGCGCAGATGCGGCCGCCGAGCGGATGGCCGGTCGATCTGCGCTCGCAGGGGCTCTGCTGGTGATGACGGCCCCCGCGATCCCGCTGGCCGCGTTTGTGGGTCACGCCGAGCTCCGTGCGCAACGGCTGCTTGGGATGAGGATCGACGAGCCGGGCCCGCCGCGGGGGATGTGGGCGGCAACTTTTGTCTATTCAGGGCTGGCGCTCAGCCTGGCTGCCTGCCTGTTCGAGGTGGTGCTCGCGCTGAGACGGTAGAGTCCCGACCAGGCGCGGGCGAGCCCGTAGCCCGCGCGCTCGAACGCTCGCCGCGTGTAGTGCATGCACACAGAGGCAAGGTCGGCAGGATGCGATCTATGCACGCCGTCTCCTGCTACTATGGGCCGATAGTTAAGACTGGAGGTCGACTGTGGACCACATCCTTCCGTACCTGTTCTTTCTGGCCTGTCCGATCTCGATGGGCGTGATGATGTGGCTGATGATGCCCAGGCATCACAAGCAGGGATCAGCGCCCACGAGTGACCCTCGCGTCGCCGAGCTGGAGAGCCAGCTCGGCGAGGTGCGGATGGCACTCCACCAGCGACAAGGCGTTGCAACGGCTACGCCGGCGCCTCCAACTCCAAACGCTGAGCGGGAGTGACTGCCGGCAACCACCGCGGGCGCGACGATGAGGCGGAACCTACCTCCACATGTCGGCCGGGCGATCGATTTTCGATCGAGCAGAGCGTTACGTGCCGCCCATAGCCTGACCCGCGAATCTGGCCGTCTCGGCGGGTAGCCACCGCCGGTCATTGGCTCGGGTGAGCCGAGTTGGCAGCCTCTGAATTTTGTATCCCCTGCCTATTTACAGATTGCCTCTGGCGATCTAACCTTAATCACTACCATGATGACACTTCACATATGTGAAGAATGCGCCGGATAGTTTCGCTTCACGGGCATCCCGCCGACCCGGCGGCATTTGACGACTACTACCGGAACACACACACGCCTTTGGTTCAGCAGATACCCGGCGTCAGCAACGTGCGTTTTGGGCGTGTTCAGCCCATGAGCGACGGATCGCCGGCGCCCTTCTATCTGATCTCGGACGTCTACTTCGCTGACGACGCAGCGTTCGATGCGGCCCAAAGCAGCCCGGAAATGGCTGCGGCCCTGGCCGACGTGCCGCGCTTCGCAACCGGCGGGGTGACGATCATGTTGTGCGACTTCGAGGACTTTCCGCCGGCGCCCGGCGGGCCCTCTGCTTCATCGATCAGGCCTTGACGCAGATGGACCGATTAGCGATCAATGGTTCGCCGGTCAAGTCCGCCGACAGGACGCTCGACATCCTGGAGCTCCTGGCCACCGAACCCCAGGGCCTGAAGATTTCGGAGATCAGCGCGCGTCTTGGCTTTGCGCAGAGCAGCACGCATGGCCTGGTCTACACGCTTCAGTCGCGCGGCTACCTCACGCTGAACGGCGGTCACCGCTTCCAGCTCGGTGCACGGTTGATCCAACTCGGGTTGAGCGTCGGCGATCGCCTCGAGCTTCGGACTGTCGCACGCGAGCCCCTGGAGAGGCTGGTTGCCGCAACGCATGACACGGCCCTCCTCGCGGTCCCCGACCGGGGTGGGCTGCTGTTCGTCGACAAGGTCTTGAGCGATGCGTCGGACATTCGGACGGATCCAAGGGTCACTTCGAGACGGCCGCTCCACTGCTCGAGCCTCGGTAAGGCGCTGCTGGCCGCCGTCACCGACGGCGCGGTGATCAAGGTGCTCGACCGCGCCGGGTTCGAGCCGGTCACCCGGTACACCATTTCGGATCGAAAGGTCCTGCTGGGTGACCTTGCGGTGACGCGCGAACGCGGCTACTCCCTCGATCAGCAAGAGGCGGTGCCCGGCGTCTTTTGTGTCGGCGCTCCGGTACGTGACCACACGGGCCGCTCGATTGCTGCCGTAAGCCTGTCGACCATCAAGGACTTCTTCAATCCGGGCCACACCGGGCCCCTGGTTGCCGGCGCGGCGATCGAGATCTCGCACGCCATGGGATGGAAAGGCGACGCCGCCACCCTTTTCCGACCAGTCGCTGGATCGGAGCTCCTCCTGCTCGACAACGCAGAACCCAACTCTGGACGTCACCGATGAGCAACCCGGGCCCAGGTGCTAACAAAGCGTTGGTCGCCGCCCCGGGCGCTCCGCCTGGCGACAGCGTGGGCGACGCCTATCGTGACCTGCCCCAGGACGTCGCCGGGCGGTGGTTCGTACGTTTTCACCAGCTTCCACTGCCGGTTCGTGTCTATGCCTTGCCGGTGGCGGCCACGCTGCTGGTCGGCGTGGTGGTGGCGATTGTGGAACCGAACTTCTACCGGCCTCAAAACCTGCACGTGCTCATGCAGCAATACGCCGTCCTGGGCTTGGTTACGCTGGGTCAACTGCTCGTCTTGCTGGTCGGCGGGATTGATCTATCCGTCGGGGCAGTCATGAACGCAACGCTGATCATCATCGCCCTGATGAATCACTACGACGAGCATCTGCTGGTGCTGTCGCTCGTGCTGTGCATCTTGTTCGGCGCCGCGATCGGAATCACCAATGGCCTGCTCGTGTCCCTGAGGGACGTCCCTCCCTTCGCTGCCACGCTTGGCATGACGGCGTGCGTACAGGGCGCGATCCTCGTCTACACGAAGGGGATTCCCGCCGGAAACATCCCAACATCGCTCCGGCCGGTCGCTCTCGCAGGAGTTGGAGTCGTGCCGTTCTCGCTGGTCATCTGCCTTGGCGTCGCGGCCGTGCTGATGCTCGTGCTCAGCAAGGGCACCTATGGCCGAATGATCTACGCGGTCGGGCGCTCAGCGGAAGTGGCGCGCCGGGTCGGAGTCTCCACGACTGCAGTGAGGGTTTCGGCGTACGCGATCTGCGGCATCTTCGCGGCCATGGCCGGGATCATCCTCAGCGCATACGTCGGGTATGTGGATCCCACCATCGGGGGCACATACAACTTGCAATCGATCGCGGCCGCGGTCGTCGGAGGAGTTTCGTTCCTTGGCGGTGAGGGCCGGCCGTTGGGTGCGCTCATTGGAGCGCTGTTCCTGTTGACCGTGCTGAATGTCACGACACTCTCGTCGCTGAATCCATTCACGCAACTGATCGTCCAGGGCGCGGTGATGTTGGTGGCGGTGTCCCTGTTCCAGGTGTTCAAGCGGCGTTCGCTCATTTAAGGAGATGGAGATGGAGATGTCTAGTCGCCCGGCCGTTCGCAAACGTTTCCGGCAACTGTTCGCGTTCGGACTCGTGGTTCCCTCCGGCGTGGTCTTACTGCTGTCCGCCTGCGGTGGACAGTCCGGCGGCGGTGGCACGAAAACACCCACTGTGGCATTCATCTCGCAGGGCACGTCCAACAGCTGGGCGGCGCAACTGGATGCCGTGGCAAGGAAAACGGCCAAAGCCGACGGTGTGAACCTCGTCTACTTCAATGGAGAGGGGGATGCCACAAAACAACTGCCTTTGATCGACCAGGCCATCGCTCAGCATCCCGACGCAATCGTTCTCGTGCCGCTCGGCGCCGCAGCCGACACCGGACCGGTCGAGAGAGCGATGTCGATGGGCATCAAGGTCATCCTCTGTGACAGCACGGTCAATACAGACAACTACACGTCGTTGGTCAATCCGAACGCCGCGACCGCTACCGTGCCCCTCGCCCAGTGGCTCGCCGACAAGATGAACCACAAAGGCAATCTGCTGTACATCGGCGGCCTACCTGGTAACGCAACCACCATTGCTTACGACCAGGGATTCAACCAGGTCATGCAGCAGTTCCCCGACATCAAGATTGTCAATGGAGGCAACGCGAGTTACTCCATCAGCACCGCCAAGCAGCTTGCGGCGACCGCGATCGCTTCAGGCAAGAACTTCACCGGCGTGTGGGGAGTGGGTGGCGAAGCGGTGACCGGCATCATGCAGGCCTACATCGACGCTAAGGTCCAGCCAGTTCCGCCAATAGGCGGCGGCGCCGCGACGAATGGAATTCTTCGATTGGGGATCGAAAACAAGATTGAGGTGGCCTCACTTCAATTCCCGCCAACCGACTCGAAGGTTTGCGTCGACACCGCTGTCAAGGCCATCAAGGGCGAAACGGTTCCGAAGTCCATCAACATATCCGCGCTGCCGGAGTACGGACCCATCCTGCCGCCCCTCGACAAGTACTACAAGCCGCAGTACAGCGACGACCTTTACGTCGGTACCGATTCAGTTCTCACTCAGGACGAGCTGAAAGCCCTCAACCTACTGAAGTAACTCTCGAGATTTAGACGATGCAAGCGGAGCGAGCGCTGGTTGCTGCACGAGGCATTCACAAGCACTACGGCGGCATCACAGCGCTCGCAGGCGTCTCGCTGGAAGTCGTACAGGGAGAGATTCACGCCCTCGTGGGAGAGAACGGAGCCGGCAAGTCGACCTTGGTCAAGATCATGACCGGGGCCCAAAAACCGGATGCCGGCGAGGTGCTTGTACGGGGTAACGCAGTCTCACCCCTGGCGCCAGAGAAGGCTCGGGAGCTTGGGATCGGCGCCGTCTATCAGGAGCCCAGCCTGGTTCCCGCACTGACGGTGCTGGAAAACGTGTTCCTCGGTTGGGAGCAGCGACGCACGGTCGGTTTTCTCGACCAACGGAAGATGAGGCTGGAGGCGAAGGCCGCCCTGGACAAGATTGGCGCCCGCGTGCGGATCGACACCGAGGTGGCCAGCCTCAGCGTGGCAGACCGTCAGCTGGTCGAGATCGCTCGTGCACTCGTCTTGAAGGCGAGTGTTCTGATATTCGATGAGCCGTCAGCGGTCCTCTCCGGTCGGGAGCTGGCGCGCATCTTTGACGTCATCAGAGAGCTTCGGCAGGCCGGCCTTGGCATCCTGTACATCTCGCATCGCCTGGCTGAAATCTTTGAGCTGGCGGATCGCACCACCGTTCTAAAGGACGGTCGAGTCGTCGCGAGTAGACCCGTGCAGGGGCTGTCCATGGCCGATCTCATCAGATCCATGGTCGGCCGAGACATCCGTCAGAGACCGGCTCGGACGGTGAAACCTGCTGGCGACCTCGCCCTGGAGGTCAGAGACCTGGAGCTTGGTAATGACAGAGAACCCATCAGCCTCAAGCTTCATGTGAGAGAGGTCTTGGGACTCGCGGGGCTGGTTGGCTCAGGACGGTCGCGGCTGGCAAACGCACTCGGAGGCATCCGGCCCGCGAAGGTGGGAACCATCTTGAGAAACGGGGCGCCGGTTCAGCTGAAGAGCCCAGCAGCCGCCGTTCGCGCCGGCATCGCGGTGATCCCCGAAGATCGCAAGCGGGAAGGACTCATCCTCGAGCACTCGGTGCGCGAGAACGTAGGGCTTGCGTCGCTGAAGGAGGTTTCAACCGCCGGTTTCGTGAGGGCTGCCGAAGAGAGGCGCCTCTCGAGTGAAGCGGTCCGCGTCTTTGGCATCCGGCCTCAGGACACCGAGCGCGCCGCTGGGACGCTGAGCGGAGGCAATCAACAGAAGGTGGTGCTCGGCAAATGGCTCATTCGCAGCCCCGCGCCCGAGGTCGTCATCCTGGATGAGCCGACTCGGGGTGTCGACGTCGGCGCGAAGTACGAGATATACCAACTGATCGACGAGCTGGTCGAGCGTGGCTCCGCGGTGCTGCTCATCTCATCCGAGCTCCCAGAGGTGATCGCGATGAGCGATCGGATTCTGGTCATGAGCGCCGGGCAAATCGTGGGCGAGCTGCAGGCGGGCGAGTTCAGCGAGGAGCGGATCCTGCATCTGGCTGTCTTGGGCAGGCAAAGCGGTGGTAATCCCGGCGAGAACCTCGCGGCCGGTCGCCCCGCCGAAGGTCACATCCAGGCGTGAGCACTCGCTCCGTGACCACGCGACTGGCGCTGCCACAGATCCCGGGGTCCGGGTATTGGTTGCGGCGCCACGCGCGCGCGGTCCTCGCCTGGACGTTGTTCGCGTTGCTGTTCTTGTTGAGCACCGCCCTGTCCGACACGTTCCGGTCAACCGATGTGGTCCTGGAGACGTTCAAGGGAACCGCTTTCGTAGGGATGGCGGCAGCGGCTGAGTTCTTTGTGGTCATTGGCGGCGGCATCGATCTCTCGATTGGCTCCGTCGCGACTCTAAGCGGGATGGCGGCGGCAGTCATCATGGGCGGCCGCAACGGCAACATCCTGGTGGCGATCCTGGCGTCGCTGGGAATCGGTCTGGTTGCCGGAACGATCAACGGCCTGCTGGTCAACTGGCTGAGGATCTCCCCGTTTGTCGCGACCTTTGGCATGCTCTACATCCTTCAGGGAATCGCTTACACCTACAGCAGCAATCCAATCGGGCAGGCCGCGCCCGGCTTTTACGCGATCTACGTGTCGACAGTGGCCGGCGTCCCGGTTCTTCTGCTGACCATGGGGGTCTTTTGGGCCTTGTGCTGGTACGTAGCGAGGCAGACGGCGCTTGGCAAGCATCTCTACGCGGTGGGGGGAGATCGCGAGGCGGCTCGTCTTGCCGGCGTACGCACATCGCAAGTGAGCTTCGCGTCTTACGTCATCTGCTCTGTTATCGCCGCCGCCGCGGGCCTGCTGGAGCTGACGCAGTCATACGTCGGCTCTCCGGATCTGGGTGCCACTTTGCTGCTGACGACCATCACCGCGGTGGTGATCGGCGGCGTGAGTCTGTTCGGCGGCGAAGGCTCCGTGATCGGAGTCCTGGGCGGGGCGCTGGTGCTCGGCTTCCTGAGTGAGTTCTTTGTCAGCGTGCAAGTGGATGCCTTCTACCAAGAGCTGATAGAGGGACTCATCATCGTCGCGCTGCTCGGAGTCTACCGGCAAAGGTTGAAGACCTAGATGCCCCAGCGGCGGCAGGGCGCATCCGGGCGAAGGAGATGATCGAAATCGAACGATCAGACGGTGGAAGGCTTTTCTTGTCCTCATGCACAACGCTCGAGGTGAAGGCCCACCTCGAGAAGAGCCCTAAGGTGGTCATTCCGGTGGGGTCGACGGAGCAGCACGGACCGCACTCGCCATATGGCACGGATTCAATTCTTGCGACCGAGGTTTCAGTGCGGCTTGCGCGAAGGATCGATGCCCTGGTTGGACCAACCCTCAGCTACGGACTGTCCGGAGACCATCGCGGCTATCCGGGCATCCCGTACCTCTCGGTAAAAACGATGACTGGCCTGGTTCAGGACATCGTCCTTTCACTGGCTCTCGGCGGATTCCGCGAGATCATCCTCGTGAACGGCCATTACACGAACACCATTGCGTTGTCGGGCGCGTTCATGGAAATAGGCGATCGGCTGCCCAAGGGCACGATTGCGTTTCCGTTCAACTATTGGGACGCTCTGCCCCCGGAACAGCTGAGCACCTATCTCGGAGCGGAGGTTGGTCTTCACGCGAACATCGGTGAGACGTCGGCGGTGCTGGCCGTGAACGCATCGTTGGTGAAGCTCGAGCACGCGGTTCGCGAATACCCGCCGTTCCCCGTCGAACCGACACCGGCCATGGTTTCAGCCTTCTTCTTTTCCGCCACGGGGACACTGCCACGCGCCAGCCGATCTGGGGTCTGGGGCGACCCATCCGGTTCGACCGCCGAGCGCGGGCGCCAGTATCTGGACCAGATCGAGGAGGCTTCGGTTCGATTCGTTGAGAACGTCGAGTCGATGTTCCGCGCCTTTCCCGATGTCCCACGATGAAAGAAGAGCTCGTTGCGGAGTGGGCGCTGGCGCTGCGAGTGTCAATTCCCGATGACCGGCTGACCGAGGTCACGCGGTCCTTCGAAGGACAGATCGTGGGGCTCGGCGGCTTGCCGGCTGAAGAGCTTGAAGACGTCGAACCCGCGGTCTACTTTGAGCCGAGGTGGAACGAGTGAGTGACCGGCTAGGGGACTTGAGCATGGTAGAGGCGGCAGCTCTCATAGCGGCGCGGGACCTCAAGCCTTCGGAATATGCAGCGTCAGCGCTTGCCCGTTATGAAGCGGCGGAGCCTCTGATCCGAGCGTTCGTGTCCGTCGATGCCGAAAGAGTTATTCATGAGGCTCGGCTTCAGGACGACACGACCGGAGGTGCTCTCCGCGGGATTCCGATTGCCGTGAAGGACATCTTCGATGTCACCGGGAGCACGACCGGCTGCGGCTCAAACGCAATGTCCGGGTCTCGTCCAGCGGTGCAGGACGCCACGGCGGTTGCGCGCATTCGCGCGGCCGGAGGGATCGTGTTTGGCAAGACGACAACGCACGAGTTGGCGTGCGGCGTGTATACGCCGCCGACGCGCAATCCATGGGACCTCGACCGCAGTCCAGGAGGTTCGAGCGGCGGATCGGGCGCTGCCGTCGCCGCGAGTGTAGTTCCAGGGGCGATCGGCTCGGATACCGGTGGCTCGATTCGAATTCCAGCATCCCACTGCGGGCTTGTCGGATTGAAACCGACCTACGGGCGCATCAGCCGGAGCGGAGCACTCGCTCTCAGCTGGTCGCTCGACCATGTGGGCACGTTAACTCGAACCGTGGAGGACGCCGCGTTGATGTTGTCGGTGCTCGCGGGCCCTGATCCGCGTGATCAGACCACACAAGCGCGGCCGTACCTACCCCAGCCACTCCTGCCCGCAAGCGAGCATGTGCGTGGCTTGCGTATCGGATTGCTGGACGGCGCTCCGTTCTCTCCTATGGAAGCCGACTTCAAACACGGCCTGACCACGACTTCAAAGCGCCTTCAGCAGGATGGCGCCGAGGTTCTGGAGGTCGAGTTACCCGAGCTCAATGCTTGCCTGGCCGCCGAGTTCGCCATCGTGGCTGCTGAGGCGGCCTCATATCACGAGAGTCGCATGAAACGGTCCGCAGACCTGATTGGGAGCGACGTCCGGGGGTTGCTCGAGACCGGCCTGCTGTTGCCGGCCTCGCTCTATCTTCGGGCGCAAAAGACGCGTCGCGTGATTCAGCGGGCCTTGACTGCGTTGTTTGCCGACCAGAGGCTCGATGCCCTGGTTGCGCCCACCGTTCCGGCCAAAGCTCAGCGATGGGATCAGCTTGACTATGAATTTGCCGAGGGGGCCGAACCGGTCATCCAGGCGCTGGTCCGCACCACGGCTCCTTTCAATCTCGCAGGGTTGCCAGCGGTCGCCGTTCCGGCCGGTGTCGGAAGCGCCGGATTTCCAGTCAGCGTTCAGGTTGTGGCTCGGCCATTCGACGAACAGACGGCGTTACAGGTTGCGTTGGCGATTGAGCGTGCAATTGGCGGAATCGGAGCTCCCAGGGGACTCGAGGCCGCTCGTGCCAAATGATGTCGATGTTTGGAGGTTGAATGGAACGAACGTACCTGGAGCCTGAAGGACTCGCCGCGCCACCAGAGCCCTATGCCCACGCCATTCGCTGTGGTGACACGGTTTATATAGCTGGGCAGGTCGCCTTTGACGAGCACAACAACGTGGTTGGCATTGGTGACCCGCGCAAGCAGGCGGAACGCGTCTGGCACAACATCCGACTGGCGGTTGAGGCGGCGGGCGGCAAGCTTGCCGACGTCATCAAGATCACGGTCTTTCTCGCGGACATCCGCCACGCACCTGATGAGATCGCGGTTCGCCAGCAGCTCTTCGAGCCGGGACGTTGCCCAATCTGCACGCAGGTCCAAGTTGCGAATCTGGGCCTACCGGAACTGTTGATGGAAGTAGACGCCATCGCGGTCCTCAAGTAAGACCGGGATTCGGTGATCGATGAACGGCCTACGCGACAAGGTGGCCATAGTCACCGGCGGCACTCGTGGTCTCGGCTACGCGATTTCTGAGCGCCTTTTGGCTGAAGGGGCTTCGGTTGCGGTTATCGCCTTGCATGCGGAATCCGTCCAAGACGCGGTAGCCAAACTTGGAGCGGATGGCAGCCGGGTAATCGGGCTGGTCGCGGACGTGACCAGCGAAGACGACGTGAGGGATGCCGTGGAGCGAACGGTGGCAGCCTTCGGGCACCTCGACATCATGATCAACAATGCGGGCACCATCGTGATCGGACCGCTGATCGACATGACCACGGAGGCCTGGGATCGTGTGGTCGATGTGAACCTACGTGGCGTCTTCATTGGTTGTCGGGAAGCGGCGCGTCAGATGATCACTCAGGGTCGGGGAGGTCGGATCATTAACGGAGCGTCGGGAGCGGGCCGTCGAGGGAGCAGCCTGATCAGCGCCTATTCGGCCACCAAGTTCGGTGTGATCGGACTAACGCAGAGCCTGGCCGTAGAACTAGCTCCACATGGGATCACGGTCAATGCCTACTGCCCGGGCCACGTGACGTCGACCCGGATGTGGGAATACATCGACCGAGAGATGACGTCTATTACCGGCGAAGCAATCGGATCGGCAAAGCGCGCGGCGGAGCACGAAGCGCCATTGGGTCGCGCGGCCAGACCCGAGGAAGTCGCTGCCGCGGTGGCATTTCTCGCTTCTGATGAGGCTCCGTTCATAACCGGTGAATCGTTGCTGATCGATGGCGGACTGGTTCGCTTCTGACGATTGTGCCGAGGCTGATGAGCACCGCTCTTGCGCTTCGGATTGGTGTTCACAGGTGACTCGGATGTTCGTATCCGCGAACCGGGCGAGCGACCACCGGTCCCTCGAAGCAAGGCAGTCTTATTCGGGGGACGGCTGCGGTTGAGAACTTGTGAGCCACGCCCCAATCACGTTGAGGTAAGACCCGGTGTGGCCGCATGCCAGGTGCCGCCGAAAGCTTTGATGCCCTCGCCGTTCGAATCGCCCTGAGCCTTGTCGTTAGCGAACCTGTAGAGCAGGTGGCCGTTGTATGCGACCTGGCTGCCGTTGCTGTTCTGGACGATAGTCAGGGCTCCTGACACACCGGACGGAAGGACCACGACGCCGGTCGACAGCAGTGGGGGCCAGTGGGTCAAGCAGCTGGCGCTGCACTTCGGCGTTGCGGCAAGGTCCGACGTCAGGTAGTACAGGGTGAGCCCGCCGGGCGTCGTCAGCACCTGTTCCGAGGTACCTGTCACGGTAGCCGTCGCGACGATAACCGTTGGCGAAGCGGCGGGGCTCGGTGACGTTGCAGCCGAAGGCGACCCTGAACCGCTGCAGGCGGACAGGACGACTGCCGAAACGGCGACCCAACAGCGGACCGACTCTCGTTTCAGTCTGGAGACTCCCATTTGACCACCTCCCAAACGCTCGGTCGGGCGTATTCATCTATACGGGTGGAAGTTACCCCACCACCACCCACCCCGAAGTGGAGAGACGCGTCTGGCTATGGGCAAAGACCGGCGAGTCTGGATATCGGCCCGGGCATTGCCGGCCAGCGGTCCTCGGTCGACGAGCCGCCCAGACTTGACTCTTGCCTCGGGTGAGGCTATACGGTGGGGATGGAGGCAGGACCGGTGGAAGCGCGAATGAAGCCGAGTGAGAGCGGGCGAAGGCGCGAGATTGGCTCCGCCGGCACAGCCGTTAGAGTGGTCCTTGGTCTGGCCCTTGTGGTGTACGGGTTGCTGGGAGGCCAGATCGTGGTGGACCATGGTCAGCTGCGGGCGGGCTTCGATCCGCTCGGCCTGTTTCTTGGCGCGGCCGTCTTCCCAGCCGCGTTACTCACAGTCCAGTGGGTGCGTGCCCGTCGTGATCCGAGCCGTTTTCAAGCCACCGGACTCTGGGGCACCGCGCTCAACATGCTGGTCTTCCTCGCCCTGTTCCTGACTCCGTGGTACGCGCGCCCCCTTGCCTTCACCAGCGATGCGGCCCTGATCTTCTATGGGGCCTCGATGTTGCTCGCCGCCTCACGTGGTTACGGCGGATGCGAGGTGCTGGCCATCTCGAATTGGGTTCTCGGGAGGGACGACCAGGTCGGCTGCTTCGTGTTGGGACCAGTCGACTACGCGGAGCGCCGGTTCAGGCGAGGTCAGGTGCACGCCTGAGTTCCAGGCAGGCGGCTCGGCGCGGCGCGAACCCGGGACGAGAGTTCCGCGCCCGGTTTCGCCTCCGATTCTCTAAACGAGCTTGCGGAACGCCGCCGCCAGGTCACCGCTCGACCCGATCACGGTCCCGCCGGAGCTCACGAGCGGTCCTGGCTCATCGCTCCACGAAGCATCCGCGCCATAAAGGAAGTAAGCGTCCCAGACGATCCCGCCACCACCGGTGTGCTTGGCGAACCACGATCCGACCACGCGGTTCGGGTCGTAGTAGTTGGCGACTCGAGGATCGTTCAGCACCTTTCGGTCGACCAGGCCTCGCGAATCCGCTGGCAGCGTGTCGAACCAAACCACATAGACCCGTACGACCGATGACGGGTACCTCTCCAGGATGTTGCTTCGCACCCACCGGGCGCCTGCGGCACACGTCGGTCAGGTCGGCGACAGCAAGAGGATCAGACGTGGGTGGCCCGAGTCACGATTGAATCTCGCTTGCAGCTGATCGACGCTCGTGAGGTTGGTGAGGGTTGCGTCGGGGCCGGATCCGGTTTCGCCGATGCGCGCGACGGCTTCCGACAGGTAGCTGTGTGGGTTGGCGACCTGGACGCCGGCCACCACCAGCACGACCGCCAGCAGAGCCACCGTGAACCAGCGACCCCGTAATCCACGGCTCGATGTGCTCATCCGTTGAAACCAATCATGGAACTTGAAGTGGGGTGGAGGCGCGATCGTTCAGACCCCCTCAGCCCCCCAGCCAACGCTTGGTCCCAGCGACCACCCACGGGCCGGTTGGTGCAGATCAACGGCCAGACCCTCATCCTCGCCGGGGCCGGCGGTGACATCACAGTCGTGCTTTCGAACACCACGAGGATGACCAAGACCTCGACGGCCACCCTGGGCGACATCACGCCCGGCGAGTGCATCGTCGCCATGGGCACGAAAGACCCGTCTGGGCTGGTCACGGCGACATCGGTGCGGCTGGCGCCCAGGGGCCCGAACGGCTGTGCCACCGGACGATCAATATTCAGTCCAGCTCCTGGCGCCAGCGCCCGACCAAGCCCAAGCCCGCGGCCGGCCCCGAGTGCCCAGGCCGATGTGAGCCTTGTGAGCGGGGAGGTCACCACGGTCAGCGGCACCTCCGTCACCGTGTTGACGCCCACCAACGCCAGCGAGACACTCACGGTCCCGACCGTTGCCAATATGAGTCTGAGCTCCGCGGCGACCGCGGCTTCCCTTCAGGTCGGCCAGTGCCTGCGCGCTGCCGGATCCCCAGATGCCTCCGGCGCAATCCAGGCGACCGCCTTGACGATCACGCCTCCAAGGGCGAATGGAACGTGCTCAACCGGCTCTGGTGCTTTCGGCCGCCAACCGGGTGACGGGGCTCCGGCGGCCGGCAGCTGATCCGCGAGCTTCACCGACCCGCCCTCAAAACGTGGCTGGAGGTCTAAATTAGTGTCCAGCGTTCGCACTGGGTGTGTGCGCGGCCGCGAGGCGCACCGGCGCCACCACCAGGCGATCCGGCGCGAGATCCGATCTGTTCTCACACAGGAGGGAACCGAGGATGACGCAATGGCGGATTGAGGGGAACTACATGGAGACCTGCAGCTGCGATTTCCTTTGCCCCTGCCCGACCTCTGGTTTCGGGGCGCGTCCGACGAATGGCGACTGCTACTTCGCTCTGGCTTACAGGATCGATCGCGGCAATTATGGCGACGTGAAGCTGGAGGGGCGCTCGTTCGTGATTGCCGGCTACACCCCGAGCGTGATGGGTGAGGGCAACTGGTCCGTCGGGCTGATCGTCGATGCCGGCGCTTCCTCCAAGCAGGTCGACGCCCTCAGCAAGATTGCCACCGGGTCAGAGGGCGGTCCGATTGCCAACCTGGCGCCTCTGATCGGCAAGGTGTTGGGGGTGGAGCAGCGCCCAATCGAGATCCACACCAACGGCATGAGCACCTCAGCCAAGGCGGGAGAGCTGCTGGATCAGGCCAACGAGGGCGTGCCTGGCGCCAACCAGAGTGAGCCGATATACATCGACAACGTCGGCCATCCCTCCAACAGTCGACTGGCTCTGGCGAGGTCGACGCATAGCCACCTGCATGCGTTCGGCTTGAACTGGGACGACGTCAGCGGCAAGAATAACGGGCACTTCTCCGCCTTCAACTGGAGCGGCGGAGCTTAGCCGGGTCTCGCGGGCAGGCATAGGATCGCGTCGGCGCGAGCTGGGGAGGCGATGCTCGCTGGGACGCCATCCACCGACACTCCGCGATCGGCCATGTCCTTGCTGTCGCGGCGTGCCACTCTGACGACCGCCGCCATCCTGGTCGGCCTCGCTGCCGCCGCCTGGCTCCTGACCTGGCGCCAGGCCGCGGGGATGCCGCTGAGCGGCTTATCGGCGCCGCTCTTCATGGCCATGTGGCTGACGATGATGGTGGCGATGATGTTCCCCACCGTCGCGCCCATGGTCCTCGCCCACCGAATGGTCGTGCTCAAGCGCGGCGGGGGAAGCCTCCCGAGCATCGTGTTTGCCGCCGGCTACCTATCTGTCTGGACCGCCATCGGGTTCGTTCCATTGGCCGGCCTGCTCTTTTTCCAAGCAATGGCGCCGGACCTCAATCCAAAGTGGCTTGGGCTGGCTGCGGGGGCTGCCCTCGTTTTGGCGGGCCTCTATCAATTCACGCCCTGGAAGACCTTCTGTCTCAAGGGCTGCCGTACACCGCTCGGCTTCGTCCTTACGCACGACTTCGGCGGCGGTTCGCCCGCCGCCTACCGGGCAGGCGTCTCGCACGGACTCTACTGTCTGGGATGCTGCTGGGCGCTCATGGCGGTCCTGGTCATCGTCGGGTTGATGAACCTGGCCTGGATGGCCGTCATCGCCGTCGTCTTCATGCTGGAGAAGAACTGGCGACACGGGGTCGGCGTCAGCAGGGTCGCTGGACTCTCGGTGTTGACCCTCGGCATCGCTGTGGCCGTATTTCCGGAGCTTTTGCGATGGCTCTCCGGCGGCATGCCGCAGTCCTTTACGGGCGGCCACATGTAATTAGAGGCAGAAGCCGGGATTACGCGATCAGCTGGCTGAGCAGCCGCCGCGTGCTCGGCGTCAGGTCGTGGCGGAGGCGGTAGTAGACCCAGATTCCTTCCTTTTTCGCTTCGACCATGCCGGCGTCCTTCAGCTTCGCCATGTGGTGGGAGATCGTCGGTTGGCTGAGCTCGAGGCCGGCGGTGAAGTCACAGATGCAGATGGGTGCCCTCGCCTTCAAGAGCGCGGCGACCATGGTCAATCGGGTCGGGTCGGCGAGTGCTTTCATCAGAATCGCGGTCTGCTCCGCCCAGCTCATGTCGACATTGGGCAGGGCGCAGCACTCACCCCGCTGCCGGACGACTGGAAGCTCCTTGAGAGCCATTGAAGCCATGATACACAACCCATAGACGGCCTTCGATGGCTCGTGCTAGGATTCGACCCATCGACACTATTCGATGGAAGGAGCCGCCATGGGTGAAATCACTGAAGCAGTCCGCTCGCGCTACGCCAACGTCGCCAGGCAGATCGCCGTGATCGATACTCCCGGAGCCGCGCCGGTGGGGGGGTGTTGCCAGTCTGATAGGCCGGATTGCGGTTGCGGCGGGTCTTACCCGGCTGGCGATCTCAAGGACGTCGGGCTCAGTGAGTCGGTCAGCCTCGGGTGCGGCAATCCGACCCTGCTGGCCCAACTTGAACCGGGACAGATCGTCCTCGACCTCGGATCAGGCGCCGGGCTGGACGTCCTGATCTCAGCCCGCCGCGTTGGTCCCTTCGGCCACGCCTACGGTCTCGACATGACCGATGAGATGCTGGCGCTGGCGAACGCCAACCAAGAGAAGGCCGGCGTGAGCAATGCGACCTTCCTCAAGGGAACGATCGAGAACGTTCCGCTTCCAGACGCATGGGTCGATGTGGTGATCTCCAACTGCGTGATCAACCTGGCTGAGGATAAGGGCGCGGTGATCCGGGAGGCCTTCCGGATGCTGCGGCCTGGTGGTCTGTTCGCCGTCGCCGACATGGTCGAGTTGGAGCCTCTGGACCCGACGGTCAAGAAGAGCCTTGACGCATGGGCAGGTTGCCTCTCGGGCACGATTCCGATCGACGAGTATCGGCGGGCGCTGGTTGACGCGGGATTCGAGGGCGTCGAGTTTCAGGTCCACGCCACCGAGTCGATGCCCGGCGTTGACGGCAAGATCGGAAGCGCCTACATCCGGGCCAGGAAACCCTCATGAGGGTGGACGTGAAGCCAGCGGAGATCGTCCTCTTCTCGCGCCTTCCGGACGAGCACCAAAGCCCTGCCGGCTCAGCCGCCGGCGATCGCACCGATGATCAGGAAAGGCTCCTGGCCGGACACGACCGCGTCAGGAAGAGGCGTGTCTGGCGAAGCATCCGACCAGTCCTCCTCGCACGCGAAGAACCTCAACATCGGCCGGCGCCGCTTCGTCGCGGAGTCTCGAATCGTCCCGCGCAACGCTGGGTGGTTGCCTTCCAGCGCGTCGAGGACCGACCGCTGCGTGACCGGAGGGGTGACTTCCAACTCGACCACGCGGCCGACTCCGGCCAGCGTTTGAAGATTCGCCGGCAGGACGACGTGTATCACGCCAGCGTCTGGACTTCGACGGAGAGCACGGCAGGCAGGTCGCGGACGATGGGCGCCCAGGTGTCACCCGCATTCGCGGACGCATAGACCTGGCCGCCGCTCGTGCCGAAGTACACGCCACAGGGATCCAGGGAATCCACCGCCATCGCCTCCCGCAGCACGTTGACGTAGCAGTCCTTCTGCGGAAGACCGTTGGTCAGAGCCTGCCACTCGTCGCCACCGGTGCGGCTGCGGTAAACGCGCAGCTTACCGTCGGGGACGAAGTGCTGGGAATCGCTCTTGATCGGGATGACGTAGATCGTGTCCGGCTCGTTCGCGTGCACGTCGATCACAAAGCCGAAGTCGCTGGGCAGGTCACCGCTGATCTCGCGCCATGACTCTCCCGCGTCGTCGGTCCGCATCACGTCCCAGTGCTTCTGCATGAACAGCACGTTGGGACGTGATGGATGCATGGCGATGCGATGGACGCAATGGCCGACCTCAGCATCGGGGTCCGGAATGTAGTTGGACCGCAACCCGCGGTTCGCGGGTCGCCATGACTGGCCGGCGTCGTCGGTCCGGAAGACCCCTGAGGACGAGATGGCGATGAACATCCGCTCCGCGTTGCTCGGATCGATGACGATGGTGTGCAGGCAAAGGCCGCCCGCGCCAGGCGCCCAGCCAGGTGCTGTTTGATGTGTACGGAGGCCGGGCAGCTCGCTCCATGTCTGAGCGCCGTCGCTCGACTTGAACAGGGCGGCGTCTTCGACGCCCGCATACACGGTTTCCGGGTCGCTCAGCGAGGGTTCGAGGTGCCAAACGCGCTTGAACTCCCAGGGATGTGGCGAACCGTCGTACCAGGTGTGCTTGCCCGGCGTGCCGTCATACGAAAACTGGTTGCCGACGGCCTCCCAGCTCTTGCCACCATCGTTCGAGCGCTGCAGGACCTGACCGAACCAACCGCTGGATTGGGATGCGTACAGCCGCTCGGGGTTGGCCGGTGAGCCTTTGACGTGGTAGATCTCCCAGCCGGCGAAGTGGGGGCCGTCGACTTCCCATCGTTTCCGGCTGGCGTCCGAGGTCAGAACGAACGCACCTTTCCGCGTGCCGACCAGCAACCGTACTCTGCTCATTCGCCTCACTCCTTCCCGGTCGCGATTTCCGCGGTCGCGGTTTCCTGATCCATTGTCGAGGCCTCCCGGGGGTCAGTCAACCGTTCAGATTGCACAGCGAGGAGGCGCGAAAGCATTGCACTCGACGGAGGGTTCGCGCCGGGTGGCGAGAATCACGCGCTCGGTGGGCAGGACCTCTCAGCGTCTCACCTGGCGTTAACCGTGCGGGCTTGTCAATCGCAGGCCGCAAGCGTAGCCAACCGACTTCCGTCGACTGGTGCCAGTTGATATCCTCCGGCAGGTACTAATCACGAATACAGCGATGGAGTTTCCGCGCCACCTCAGGTGGGCGGAGGCCAACCACCGGCACCCTTTGGGCGTGGAGGCGATTCGGGCATGAGCGGATTCCGTTTGTTCCGCCGTAAGAAGTTGGTCCCAGGGGTGACCATGAACCTATCCCTGTCCGGTCCCAGCCTCCGCTTCGGCACACGGGGGGCGGGCATAACGATCGGCGGCCGCCGCCGTCTGCGAGCCACGGTTGGAATACCCGGTACCGGCATTTACTACACGAAAACAGCCGGCGGCGGTCGCCGGATTCGGCGCCCGCCAGCCCCGCTCCACTCGACCTATTCGGCGCCCGCGACATCGGCAAGTTACAAGGGCTGCCTGTACGCGATCGGCGTCATGGTGCTGTTGATGCTGACCGTTGTCACCTACGGCCTGGTCATGATCCCCGTCGCGATGGCGGCGGGCGCATGGATTTGGCATCGGAGGCGGCAGCCTGCGTTCATAGCTTCACGGATCATCAAGCGGGCCGAGACCGCTGAACCGATCAAGACTGTCGATCTGCTCAACCAGGCGTTGGAAGTGGATCCCCATGGGCTCAAGACGTTGCGCTCGTGCGCCAGCTGGTTCTATGACCATCAGTGCTGGCAGGATTCAGCGGAAGCCTACTCCGGCATCCTCCAGGTTCAACCCGATTGGGATGCCGAGCGGAGATACGCGACCAGCCTCCTGGCCGCGGGCCGCGCGGATGATGCCATTCCGCACCTCGAACACATGCGTGCCGTCAGCTCTTCTGGGGATGGCGACGAGGCAGCCGTGCTCGGCCAGATGGCGATGGCATACTTCATGAAAGGCCAGCCCAGCCAGGCCATGGCGTTCATCGACCTCGCGCCGCTCGAGATGCGCAATCTCGATGGAGCTCTTCAACAGTGCCTTTATCTGCGAGCCGTTGGACGCTACCTGGCGGGCGATCGGAGGCATGCGATCGGCGACCTCGAGCGCCTGTACGCCATCAATCCCGCGTTCACCGATTTGATGGCAACCAAGGCTGCGATGGAGTCCGGGACTTACGGTCTCCCGCCGGCCAAGCCGTATCCGGATTGGTATCCGATGGACCACCGGGAGACCAATCTGGCTCCGGCCGAACCCGGTCGGGTTACACCCGCCACGTCTCCGGCTCCCATTGCAGCCGCAGAACCCGATTCACTGCTCGCCGCGGCGAACGTGTCGCCTGATTGGATCAAGCAGAAACTCTGGCGCGGGTGGGACTCCCCCGCCAACCTCGTCCGAGGCGAGAGCCGGCATCAAGACATCTTTCTGGCTCGGTGGTCCATCGACCCTAAGCGACAACACTGGGAGCCCGTTGCGGTCGACCTGGTCCGGGAACCGGAGAATCCGGTGGACCAAAATGCGGTCAAAGCTGAGATCTATGGCCGGCAAATTGGTTACCTCGCTCGTGAAGTGGCGGCAACCTTCTCGCCACAGCTCGACCGAGCGGCGCGAAGTCAATGCACGGTGGCGGGAGTGGTCTGCGGCGGATCCGCTGACGCTCCGAACTTCGGATTGCACCTTTGGTTGGATAAGCGGTTAACCGAAGCTCCCGCCTGGGATGGTTCCGTCGGCCGACCGACGTGACAGGGAGATCAAGAGGCGGGTAGATTTCCAACTGGCATGGCACAGCGTGTGACCGTCCGCGAGCGGATCGACCCTGCTATCACCGCCTCGCTCTTCGCCAACTACCGCTCTTCCGCCGACGCGGTCATGGAACTGGTCGACAACGCCATCGACTCGCGCCTGAAGGGCAGCCCGCTCGAAGTCGTACTTCAGGTCCATCCCTCGTACTTCGTCATCGAAACTCGGGGTGGGGAGGGGATGGGGCCGGCCGAGCTCGAGCGCAACTACCTGCGCTGGGGCGGATCGCCCAAGCGCGGCCGCAAGCTGCTCGGCCAGTACGGTCAGGGCGGCAAAGCGGCGATCGGCCACCTCGGCAGCGGCTTCACCGTCGAAGCCAGCCGGCCTGGCGATGCGAACGCGTGGCGCTTCGCCGATCCCGATTACCGCGACCGCTCCAAGCTCAAGACCTACGAGCTGAAGTTGGTGGCCAAGCGCGTGCCGGCGGAGGTGGGTTATGTCCGCATTCGCATCGACGGCGTCGACAGGCGTCTGGATCCTCGCCGTCTCGGCGCTCGACTCGGGGACACCTACCGGCCGCTGATCCTTCGCGCCGAGCTGAAGATGTCCATCAACGGCGCCCGCGTTGAACCGCCTTCGATCACCTTCCAGGAAGAGCACCGCTTTGCCGTTCACGCCGCAGGCACCACGCTCAGAGGTTGGTACGGGATCGCCGAGCCTGAAGGCCGCGGTGTCGACTATGTACCCGGATTGCGCTGCTACAAGCTTGGCCGGCTCATTTCGAGCGGCGAGTTCTTCGGCCATCCCAATGCGGTCCAGGTCTCGGGCATGGCCCGCCTCGTGGGTGAGATCGACTTGGCATGCGTCCCGCTGACCATGAACAAGAGCGACTTCGCCCGGGACGGGCCGGAGTGGGTCGCCGTGGAGCGAAGAATGCACCTCCTGCTCGCGCCGATCGCCAAGCGACTCGCCCAGGATGAGCTGGCACCGCCTCCCGCCTCTGCTCTCAAGACCGCTGAGCAGGTCCGCCGCCTCCTCAGCCAGGTGCTGAGGCTCGCCGAGCGCGAGGAGGTGTTCCCGGGCCTGGCGGCCGCCCGCGCCCAGGTTGCGGCGGGGACGCGAGCGAACGGACACGAACCCGTCAATTCCGAGAGCATTCGAGCGCCGGCCCGGTTGCCGGCGGAGAACGAGCCGAAGCGTCGTGGCTTCGGGCAAGTCGTCGTGCGCCCGCTCGACCCTTCCATCCGCAGCCAGACGGTCATCGAGCACGAGGTCACGACGGTCGTGATCAACTCGCGCCATCCGCTTTTCCTGAAGCGCGGGGGCGACATCTGGTACCAGCTCGAGACCGCAGCGCGCGAAGTCTTCAAGTCCCTTGAGGGTGCGAGCGTCGGCGACTACGAGCGGCGCGTCAATGAGGTGGTCTTGCTGGCGTTCCAACTTCGCGCCCGGCGCCGAGAGGCCCGGTCACGCAAGCCAGCAGCCCAGTTGCCGCTGATCAGCTGATCAGGCCGGGCGATCATATCCGGCTGCGGCGCAAGTTTGGACGATCAGGTTCGCCATCGCGGCCACTCGGTGTCGGTACGCATCCAAGCGCGTTCGTTCGGGGCTGGATGGATGGAAGTTGATCACCAGATCATTGCCGTCATCAACCGCGATCCGCGGTAGATCCGCGGCAGGGATGAGCAGGAGCTCATCGTCGAACCGGCCCGGTTCCTGCAGCCACGCGAGCCCTATCAGCCACGTCGACCCGGCCTGGCTCAGCGTGGCCTTTCGAATGTGGATGTGTGCCTCGCCGTAAATGGCCGCTTGTGTGGCTGTCTTCACCTGCAGCCCGGTGAAGTTGCCGGTCACATTGTCCCGCGCCAGGACTTCGACCATCTCGAGGTCGGGAAACGGACGAAACAGGTCCAGGCGCGGGCTCTCGGCCAGGCGCCGGATGACCTCGGCTTCCCCGAGAAAGCCGAGCCATGCGTTGTGACGATCGGCCGGCGGCAGCTCCAGGCGATGGCCCAATGCGCCCAGGGCTTCCGTGACCGGCACTCCGAGGATCCGTTCGGCCAGCTGCTCGCGCGGCAGGAGGTAAGGTCGCCAGTGGGTCCTGTCCGTCGGGTGCATGCTGAACGCCGCCGAGAAGACCTCGTGCCCATTCGACATGTCCCGCGCGGCCAAACCCCGGAACACGCCCTCCTCCACCACGAGATCCATCTGGCCGGGGATTGGGTCCAGCAGGGTGGCGATCAGCAGCGCGCGGTCATCGACGAGGCTGTCGCCCCGAACCACGATCTCGACCATCCCTTCTTCCATCTCCCCCCGACCTTTGACCTGGACGGGGATGTATTGCCCATCCGTCAGCCGGTGAATCACTGCATCAAGCCCGCGATCGAGAAGAGGTAGGAAGACATGCAAAGCCCCCCGCGACTGCTTGATGAGATCTGACCAGATGCTGAATTCCAGCGCCTGCCCTGGAGCGCTGGTGTCCAGGCGTTCCATATGCCTGAGCAGGTTGAGGCCGGAGCCGGCTGCGGTCAATCCTTCGGCATTGACCGGGCCTGGGGGGCCGTTGGACAGCCGCCCCATGCTTTGCTACGCTGGGCGGGCGCACACGGGATCGGTTTCGGCTGGGAGGGATTGACCATGGCCGAGATACACAACCGCGCAACCGTCGACGCGCCGATCGAGAAGGTCTTCGACTTCGTCGACGACCCGGAGAGATTCCCCACCTACGTTCCCAACGTCGACCGCGTGGCGGACCTGGTGAGGACCGAGAAGCGGCTGGGCGACTCCTTCCGCGTCATCTACAAGGTGCTCGGCATGACCTTCGACGAAAAGTTCACGGTCACCGAGTATCAGCGGCCCAACCGCCTGCGCAGCGCCTTCGCGGGCGGGATGAACGGCACCTTCGCCTGGAGCTTTGAGCGGGAGGGCGAGCAGACCCGAGTGAACGTCGACGTCGACTACCAGATGGCGGGAGGCCCGATCGGCAAGGCCGTCGACGCGCTGCTGCTGGAGCGCACGAACGAGAAGACGATCGAGCACCTGCTTCAGAACATGCAGAAGGCGCTGACGCGGGGAGCGATCTCGACCGGATAGCGCCGCGTCCTCGAGAAGGCTCTCGGCCGGTGGAGTTTTCTGCGCCCGGTGTCCCTGCGGTGGGCGGCATCTTGACCCAGGCGGTGGGTCAAATGCCATGTAGACGCCGCCTGCCGGCCCACCTAGGATCGCGTCACGATGCACCGCCAAGCTCGTGCCTCAATCCGATGCGCGCGGTAGTCACCGGAGCGGCGGGTTTCATCGGGTCGCATCTCGCCGACCGCCTGCTGGCGGACGGTCACGAGGTCGTCGGCATCGATTGCTTCAGCGACTACTACTCCCGCATGCTGAAGGAGCAGAACCTGGAGGCCGCACGCGACTTTGGCAACTTCAAGTTCCATGAGCTGGATCTCGTCGACGACGATCTCCGTGACGCGCTCGACGGCGCCGATGTCGTGTTTCACCTGGCGAGTCGCTCGGGAATTCGAGCCAGCCGCCGGAATCACTTCGACCACTACATGCGGGACAACGTGCTCGCCACCCAGCGGCTGCTTGAAGCACTGGTCGGAAGCTCGATCAGGCGCCTTGTCTACGCGGGCAGCTCGTCGGTCTACGGCGATGCGGAGAGGCTCCCCACCAAGGAATCAAGCGTTCCGCTTCCACTCTCCTCATATGGGGTGACGAAACTCGCCGGTGAGAATCTCGTCCACCTGTACGCGCGCAATTTCGGCCTGCCCGCAATGTCTCTTCGGTACTTCACCGTCTACGGCCCCCGTCAGCGACCCGACATGGCGATTGCGCGTTTCATGCGAGCGCTGACGCTGGGCGAGGAGATCGAGGTATACGGCGATGGCGAGCAGACTCGTGAATTCACATTCGTGACGGACGCGGTGGAGGCGACCACCCGGGTGATCACGGCTGACGTGGTCGGCAAGGTGCTCAACATCGGCGGTGGAAGCCGCGCGACCGTCAACGCCGTGCTGTCGGTGCTCGAGGAGATCACCGGGGCCAAGGTCCGGCTGCGCCATCTGCCGGCGGCACCGGAAGACCACCGGCATACCGGTGCCTCGATCAATCTCGCCCGGCAGCACCTGCTCTGGGAACCCAGGGTCTCGCTCCGCGAGGGGCTCGCCAAACAGTGGTTGTGGTTCCACCAGCTGTCGCGCCGGGAGCGCGAATTCCGCGCCGCCGTGGTGGCGGTCTAGCCTGGCCTATCCCCGAGTAGGCGAGACACTCGGCGGCGGAAGGACTGGGAAGAGGGCGTGCGCGTGGCGCCCGGAGGCCCACAAGCGATGTCGGTGGGCGAAGAATCCCCCCTCTCCCCTGCGGGGAGAGGGTCAGGGTGAGGGGCGCGAGCTCGCTGCCGCCGCGGGCAGAAATTTCTTGGCTGCTCGGTTTCTTCGCCGCCGGCCGAGCTTCCAGGTTGAGCGGAACGCTGCGAAGTCGAGGTGAGGTGGACCCCATCGACGGAGCCCACCTCGTTGACCTGGGCCCTAGGCCGTGACGTGGAAGGCCGCGAAGTCGAAGTGCTGGACGGTGGTCGGCGCCCACGTCGAGTCATGCCCGCCGTAGAAGGTGCTGAACATCAGGCTGTCGATGTGGGTGGCGGAGTCTGTGCGGAACGTGATGCCGGTCAGGTGTGCGACCAGGACGCCGTCGTAGGTCACGTCGATGAAACCGTCAGGCATGCCGGGCGTATTCATGCGCACGTGCTCGCTGAGGATGTGCCATTGGCCATCGGCCTGGAAATACCAGCTCCCCAGCCCGAGGTCCGAGCCGTAGCCGGTTGTGGTCGCGTCGTTGAGGAGAACTTCTCCCGCGCCCCCGGCCCGCCACATGAACCGGCCCGCCCAGCCGCCCGGGCCGTTGTTGCTCCCAGTCCAGCAGGCGCCGCCGCACAGCCCAGGGAGCTTGCCGCCCTTCACCCACTGTGTGCCGACCGGAAAACGAAGCTGGTAGGTCAGCGTGGCCTCATCAACCGGGCCGGCGGCCATCGGCAGCCTCGCCTGCGCGCCTCCGGGAACCCCGGATGAGGGAGCGCTCGATCCGGCGGGGTAAGTCGTCTCCACATAGCTTCCAATCTGGTCGATGAACTGATTGGTGAATTGACGGGTGGCTGGCCCCGTGAGATCGGGAGCGAAGTACGCCACCGGGAACGATCCGCTCACGTACGGCGTCGGAGATGACGGTAGGGGGGAGGGGGTCGGTCCATAGCTTGGCGTCGGGCTGGGCTGTGGGAGGGCTGTTGGGCTGGGCTGAGGCGTGGTCGCCGGGCTGGGCTGAGGCGTGGTCGCCGGGCTGGGCTGAGGCGTGGCCGCCGGGTCGGTGCACCAGTTGTCGACGTCGCCGGCGTACTCGACGTCGTTGTCGGTCGAGGGATCCGTACACCTGTCGGACGCGAATGCCATCGGAGCGGCGATGGCTCCGGCGAGCAGTATGGGCGCCACCATGGCGACGATGGCCATGGCAAAGCGCAAGCGGATGCTTGGCATTGTCTGGGAGCCTCCTTGATCGGCAAAAGCCGAGTGATTCGAGAAGCGAGCCCTGTATTAGCTCCCAGACGTAGAGTCGAGTGCCGGGGCTACTTCCTTTGCCCGATCATAACCAATGGCCGTACCGGGCTCCCGCGCGGCGGCCGGTCTCGGGTCCTCGAAAGCGTCAGGCTCCGTACTTGATCCACAGCGTCACCCAATCGCTCGCAATCTCTTTCTGAGCTTCCGCGAGAGGCATTTCGCCATGGCACACGAGCACATGCATGCGGATGTTGAGAATCTCCTTCTCGCGGAAGCCGAGACCGTGATCCGTCCTCGGCACGGGCCAGATGTTTGACGTCACGCTGGCGCCTCCCAGTTGCAACGGGACGAGGAAGTCGAGGCCGTATTGCATGGTCAGGCGCGGCTCGATCTTGTAGGCACTGAAGACGGCCTGCTGGATCGCCGGCGGAATCACCGTGCTGAGCGTGCCTGGTGCGAACAGGGCGTGACTCTTCTTTTCGATCCGGCACACGGACAGGACGTCCTTCACGGCGACGGCACCTGGTGTCAGATCGGGTCTCGGCCGGGCGATCGGGCCGTGGGGCAATTGCCGCGGCGGAGTGTCCTTCGCGATCTTCGAAGAGTCGATCGTATCGACCGGGACATCCGGATTGGCGACCAGCCTGGTGGTCGGGAAGTACTGGGCGGATGGATCCGCGGGACGGCTCGCGATCAGGACCACCGCCACCCCCACCAACAGACCGGCGAGGACGCTCGCCTGTCGCATGCGCCTCCGATTTCGCAGGCTCTCCATCAGGCGTTCCTGCATGGGGTGTTGGAGAGGCCGGAGGCGGCGCCCGTGGCGGTGTTGTCGCACATCACGATCGTGGCCAGCGACGCGCTCTGCACGTAGATGCCGTAGCCGGGCCCGTCGACCGCCGCTTGATTGGCTCGAAAGAGGTTGCGTTCCCCCCATCCGGCGTAGACGCGGTGAACCTGGAAGCCATCCTTCAGGCTGAGGTGGCCGACGTTCCCGACGATCGTCCATCCGTTGCCCTTGACGTTCACCCACGCCGTGGCGGCGGATCTGACCATGCCTTCGCCGGACAGGTGGTTGCCCTCGATCGTGCCCCCGGTGGTGCCTTCCTTGATGTCGATGTTCTCCGCCGTCGTGTTGGAGATGTCGTTGTTTCGGACCACGTTGCGGTCGCTCGTGTCGGGGCCGCAGCCACTGTACTTGCACCAGTTGTGGTTCGCGCTGCCCACGTAGATGCCCTCGCCGAACTTGGCCACCAGGTGTCCCGTGTTGCGAATCAACACGCCTTCGATCGTGTTGTCAGTGCTGGCCGATCTGAGGTGGATGGCCTCGTCGCCCACGTCGTGGACGTACAGGCCTGAGATCAATACGTGGTGGACATGGTCCGTCACCACGCCCTTCTGGCCGCCCTGAATCGTGAAACCGATGAGCCGCCACCAGTCAACCGAGTTCAGGTGCAACGAGTACCCGAGCTTGATGTCGCCGCCGTCGATGACGGCGTCTCTCGAGCCGCACAGTGTGATCGGAGCATCCGCCGTGCCGGTCACCGTCGCCTCGAATCGGCCGGCATACGTGCCGGCGGCCAGCACGATCACAGCTCCAGGCCTGGCGGCCTTCAAGGCTTGGGTCAGTCCCGGAGCGTCCGTGACCGCCTGCCCCGCCGGACAACCGGCGAGCGGGCTCGGCGTTGGAGAGGGCACCGCCTGCGGCGATGGGCTGGGCGATGGAGACGACGAGATCGCCTGCGTCGCGACTGGCGATGGCGAGAGGCGCCTCGCCAGGAACTCTCCTGACCCGACCCCGATCGCCAGGAGGGCCAGGCCGGCAGCGGTCAGCATCAGCCATCTCCGAACCCGAGCGCTCATGTCGGTGCTTCTTTGGCGGCTTGCCGATCCTCCTCCTGGCCGGCGGCCCAGGTGCCGGTCGCGAGCAACTTCCAGAACGGGCTCTCCGAGGGCTTGGCCGGCGCCGGTGGCGATGGCGCCGAAGCCGGGCCGCCGGCCGCTTCCACACGCGCCGCATTCTTGCGGACGCGCCCTTGCGTGCGCCTTCGAGCGCTTGGCAGGCCGTTCGCATCCTTCTCTCCGTTGGCTTGTTCGGGACGGCCGGTCTGTGCCGCCGCGCCGGCCGGCACCGCGAACGGCTGCCATAGGACCACGGGCTTGGCCGCGGCGGCCGGCTCTGCGCGCCGCACCGGTTCCCGCGCCTCTTGGGTCGCCGGACGCCATGGAGCCGGTACGTAGGCCACCGCGGCCGCGACCTCCGCCGGTTGCGGCCCGCGCGCGACCTGTGCCGACGGTTGCCAGGGGACCGCGTAGGTGTATGGGCGCGCCGGCCGGCGCCGGAAGCGGATACCCAGCGAGAAGACGACCAGCACGGCAAGGATGACCAGCCACGCCGTCAGCAGTGGGTGATAGCGCCAGGAGGCGAGGAAGTTGAGTGACGACCTGTGCTGCCAGCCGCTCAGGTTGGTGTCCGTGATCATCGGAGCGTCGGCTCCGCCCCGGGTGTCGATCGGTTGGAAGCCGCGTCCGGAGATGACGTTGTCGTTGCCGACCACCCCTTGCGACAGCCCGCGCACCGAGATCCCGAACACGCTCACGCCCGTGATCCGGTTGTCAAAAATCCGGATGCCCGGCGAATTCCGAATCAGGAGTCCGATGCGGGCGTTGCTGAGTGCATTGCCGTCCACCGTCGTCCCGGTCACCGAGGGCCCGATCGAAAGCGCCACCCGGCCGCCGCAGCGGACATCGTTCCCGACCACCCAGGTCTGAGCCGCTCCAGCTCGCACCGCGATACCGGTGACAGGACCACAGACGATGTTGTCCAGGACGATGGTCCCGTTGCCGCCTTCGACCAGGATCCCCGTGCGCGCGTTGGCCTCCGCCTCGCTGTCTTCGACCACGGTTCCCATCGACGCGACCGCCTTGCCGCCGGAGGGTGACGCACCGTTGACCAGCGGCAGGCCGTTGATCAGGAATCCATTGCCCCTGTTGTTGATCGCCAGGTCGCCCTTCAGCACGTTGCTGGTCGCCCCGCGGCTCACGACAAAGCCATTGCCGGCATTGCGTGCGGAGGCGCTGCGGCTGACCAATGAGCTGACGGTCAGGCGGTGCAACCGCAGCCCGTCCAGCTCGTTGCCCTCGAACAGGTCGTCCGTGAACTCGACGCCTCTGGCGCGTGAGACGAAGGCGCCGTACGTGTTGAACATGAATCTCGACGAGATGGCGCTTCCGGTTGAAGCCCGGCTGCTGATCCCGGTCCACGCCACTCCGCCGGTGCGGCCGCTCCAGAACCCGAGGTAGGAGGCGTGCACGTACTTCATGTCCAGGCGGCCGCCCACCGCGCGGATGTACGGCCGCCCGTAGCCGCGATCTGTGGCCGGCAGATCGGTTGTCCGGTCCCAGCCCATGATGACCAGGGGCGCCTGAGCGCTCTCGCCGGTCAGAGTCAGGGTCCCGCCCCAGGTCACGAGCGAGGTGAATCCCTGGGTCGAGCTGTCCATGAGCAGCAGTGGAACCTCCGGGCTACTCAGCTTCAGGGTTGCGCCCGAGGCGACAAGGACGCTGTCGACGAGTATGAATCCCCCCTGGCTGAGCGGGATCACAGCCCCCGTGGCCTCCAGGTCGGCGATGGTGTAGTTGGCGGGCCCGGGCAGGACCAGGGTCGGTGTCCCGGCCCTCATGACACCCGACGTCACATCGAATTGCTCGCCGACCGGCACCACGGCCGGATAGGTCTGGCGGCCGATGTGATGGAGCAGGGTGCGGAGTCGAAGGTCCTCACCCGCGACCAGGCTCGCCTGGCGCGACAGGTCGACCGTCGGGGGCGACACCGGCGGATCATCCGGCTGGATGGGCGTGGCGATTGAGGAAAGGTCCACGGGCGCCAGCGGCACGCTGGGCGGGGTGGTTGAGATGGGGACAGGGGAGGTGTGCTGAGACGACTGCACCCATGGGGGCGTGGCCTGGCCGTGGACTGCAAAGGGGAGCGCGGCGACGCCGACGATGAACAGGAACGCGAGCGCGCTCGCGAGCCGGCCGCGGCGCTGCTTAGCCAAGAGTCAGCGCCCCCTGCGCCTCGCCGCCGATCAGTTCGCTGTGCCGGGTCAGCCAGCCTTGACGGTTCATCGTCACGATGGCAAAGGTCTTCACGACCAGCGCGATGAAGATCGTCGTCAGGGCGACCAATGGCAGGACGAAGATGTCGCCCGGCCGGCGGCGAAGGTGTGACAGGCCGCGGATCGCGCGGCCGCCCAACAGCCAGCTCAGGGCGATCGTGGCGACGAACTGCTGCGGGTGGAAGATCCAATGCACCAGATAGCCCAGCGCGATGCCCATGGTCAGCGGCGTGAACATGAACTGGAGCACGGTCAGTTGCGTGATGAGCGGCTGTCTCCACAGCCAGCCCTTCCAGATCGCGGTCAAATAGCAGCGGTAGGAGTTGCGGCTCCAGCGGAGTCTCTGCTTGAGGAACGGCCATGGCCGGTCGGGGAACATCGACAGGGTGCGGGCGGTCGACTGATGCACCGTCCTGTAGCCGGCGGCGAGCATCAACCAGGTCAGGCGTCCGTCATCACCTGAGACGCACAGGCGGCCCAGAAAGAACTCGTGTTCCATGTGGCCGAGGATGGGTATGACAGCGGATCGTCTGTAGGCCGCCGTGCGGCCGGAAAGGCAGGCCACCGCGCCGGCCCGCCCTTGCGATGGCACATAGTCCAGGTAGCGGATGTCGATCATCCAGTCGGCGATGCGTCGCCAGACGCTGGTCTCCGGCATGTAGACGTTCTGCCGGGTCCCGACGCCGCCGACCTGGGGGTCCGCGAAGGGTGCCTGGATCGCATCCAGAAGGCCCCGTTCCCACTGCGTGTCGGAGTCGGTGAGGATGATCACATCCGATTTCGCCGCTCGCATACCCACACCGAGGGCTGAGCGCTTGCCCTCGTGCGCGAACGGGATCACGCGCAACCGGAGATCCGCGGACGCGACCTCTCGAAGCAGGGCGATGACGTCGGTGTCCTCGGCGTCGGGGACGACGATCACCTCGGTGGGGTCCTCCGCAAGCCATGACCGCAGGCAGCGCTCCAGGATCTCGGGATCTTCGCGGTAGGCGGGCACGACCACCGAAGTGGTCGTGTGATAGCCCGCCGGCACCGGGCGGTAGAACTTCGAGAGGGTCACGCGGATCATCCACACCGACCACGAGAGGACGCCGACGATGCCGAGCGGCAGGAGGTGCCGAACCTGGTCCAATCCGCCCAGCGGTCCAGCGACGCGCGCCGCTTCGTGAGGGAAGAGGACGATGAAGGCGAGGATCAATTCCACGGGCACGAGAAACAGGAGGATCCACAGCCTCCGGCGGCGCCGCGGGGCTTGTCCGAAGTGTTCGGCCATCGGCTCGACCCATCGTATGAGCGGCCTTCCGATGTCGCATGAGGCGCACGTCCTGATTCCGCTGGGACAAACCGTGCGGCGCGCATGGGGCTGTTGACCGTCAGGTCCAGGAGCGGCCTATAGAGTCGCCGGCGGTCTGCGCATACCTTTGGTTGGAGTGGAAACCGTCGAAGGTGCCATCGAACGCCTTCTGCAGTTGCAGGCATCAGACCTGCTCCTCAGCTGTGGGAGCCCGCCGAGGATCCGTAAGGACGGCGAGCTCGAGCTCTTCGAACCTGACGCCGCCCCTCTCGTCCCGTCGGAGGTCGCGCGACTGCTGCGGGGGATCCTGCAGCCGGCCGATTGGCGGACGCTCCAAAAGCGGCGTCAGGTCGATTTCGCGTTCACGTGGCGAGACCAGGCCCGCGTCCGCGCCAACGCGTACTTCCAGCGGGACTCTTTAGCCGCGGCGTTCCGATTGCTTCCGCTGCAGATCCCCAGCTTCGAGCTGCTGGGAATGCCCGAGTCAGTCCACCGCCTGCTCGAGCGGCGGCAGGGCCTGATCCTCGTCACCGGTCCCACCGGCGCCGGCAAGTCGACCACCCAGGCCGCGATCCTGGACCATCTCAACAAGACTCGCCCGTACCACATCATCACCTTCGAGGATCCGATCGAGTACATCCACAAACACCGCCTCTCGATCATCGATCAGAGACAGGTGGGGGATGACGCGCTCTCCTTTGCCGAAGGATTGCGGGGGGTTTTTCGCGAGGACCCCGACGTCGTTTTGATCGGCGAGATGCGAGATCTCGACACCATTTCCGCCGCCCTGACGATCGCTGAGACCGGCCATCTCGTCCTCGCCACGCTGCACACCAACGACGCACCCCAGGCGATCAATCGCATCGTCGACAGCTACGTCGGCGCTCAGCAGCAGCAGGTCCGGGTCCAGCTCGCCGGTTGTCTGGCCGGTGTCATCTACCAGCAGCTGGTCAGGGTGCTGGGGGGGGGCCGCGTCGCTGCCTTTGAGATCCTGGTCGCCAACCTGGCGGTTCGCTCGATGATCAAAGAGGGCAAGATCGACCAGATCCGCAGCGTGCTCCAGACCGGCCTGCGCGACGGCTCCCAGACGCTGGAGCGGTCGTTGAACCAGTTGATTCGAGCTGGTGTCATCACCGAGCGCGACGCGCGCACCCACTCGCTCTACCCGGCCGAGATCCGCGCCTCATAGCCGGTGCAGCGTTCAGGGCGTGCCGCCGGCGGCACGCCTCCGCAGCGCCAGGGCCGTGACCACCGAGCCCCACACCGCGACGAGTACCAGTCCGGCGACGGCCCCCGGCCACAGGCCCCGCCAGGCGATGGCGGCCAGCATGCAGGCTCCGGACACGATCTCGACGACCGGCGCCCAAACGCCTATGGGAGCCCTGCACGTGGCGCAGCGCCCACCCCGGATCAGGTAGCCGATCACCGGCAACAGGTCGACGGCGTTCAGCCGGCGGCCGCAGGCGCGGCAGTGCGACCGCGGTCCCACGATCGATTCCCCCCTGGGCACCCGGTCGGCGGCCAGGTTGATGAAGCTGCCCAGGACCAGCCCCACGAGGATCAGGTAGGCGCTCAGAAACGGGGCGGCGTCCGCCACGTCAACGGTGCTTTCTTCATGAGGTGAAAGGGCGCCGCCTCGAGGCGACGCCATCCGCTCCGACCCTTACAGAGGAGTGCACCCACTGGGGCCGGATATCCCTGTGATCTTGCCGTGGGTGTCCCAGGTGTAAGCGAACTGAGTCGTGCCGTTGCGCGTGTAGTTCGGCGAGGTGGACGAGGGGTTGGCATTGAAGAGCGGAACCGGCTGGGTCATGTCTTTGGTGCCGGTCGCCGCGGGAACGGTGTCCAGGTTGTTGTTGGCCATGTAGGCGTCCAGCGCGGCCTGCACCGTCTTGTACTCGGCCCTGCAGGACTGAACGTTGGCGTTGGTCGTCAGGCCGACCAGGCTGAGGGTGACGATGGCGGCCAGGATGCCGAGGATCGTGACCACGACCAGAAGCTCGATGAGCGTGAAACCCTGCTGGCCCTTGCGTCCGCGCAGGTTCCTGCTCAACCACCCATGACGACCCGCACGCATTGGCTTCGCTCCTTCCCGCGCCGCATGACGCCGCGCGGTGCGATGGCGATTCGTATTGCGTCCGCGCTTGGAAATCTAGGAGGGGCGCACGCAAACTTGAATAGAGGGAATGGCCCACGGCGCTGGGCGCGGGTCCCTGCCGGCTGGGTACCGGGGGCGAGACGGTTCTAGTGGAGTCCCGCCCAGAGGGCGATCGTGACGGCCAGCGTCGCCGCCAGCAGCCCGAACAGATGTGAGCAGCCCCGGCGTGCCATCACCGGCCGGGATCGGCTCTCGGTGAGCAGATTGATCTCGGCGAGGGGTCGCCGGCGTTCCGTCCGCTCCGCGCGCCTCGGCTTCTCCGCGGCTGTGCTCTGGGACCTCCTCATCAGCAGCCCGAGGCACGTGAGGTAGGTGCCATACCGGATGTCAGGCACTCGGGCGGGCGCGCGCAGCGGTTCCACCGGGTGTTCCAGGAGCTGGGACAAGCCGGTCAGCACCTGTGAAGACGGCATCTGCTCGCCTGAGATCAGGATTGGCGAGCGCGGTCCGAATTCGGTGTCGCGCCGGCGGCTGTTGAACCGGATCACGGTGCGCAGCTGGGGGGCCAGTGCCGGTGCGACGTCCTCGCCGATCGGCACGGTCAGTTCGAATGAATGCCAGACCCGGGGTATGTGACCGTCGATCAAGAAGATCTCAACCGGATCCGAGGACATGTCCACCACGATGCAAGAGGGTTCCGCCACCGCCCTGGCGATGCAGGCTGACTTGAGGTCCACGGTGACTGATTCCAGCCCCGCTGCCTTGATGACGCCGGTGACGTTCTTGATCAGCGGGCGGTCCCACGCCGTCGCATAGATGACGCGACGCTCAGCGTTGCTGTGGACGTCGACCCACTTGGTGCCCATGCGCTCGGGGTCGAGGGGAAACTCCCTCGCGACCACGGAGTCGACGCCCGAATCGGTGGTCGTCGCCGGGACCATGAGGACCCTGAACGTGGCCAGGGCATCGCTGATCGCAACCATCGCCCGCCCCTCCCGGATCTCGGTTCGGGCGAGAAGTTGCCTCAGGGCACCAGCGACACCGGCGACATCGACGATCTTGCCCCCGACCACCGAAGCCGCCGGCGTGCCGCCGGAACCGCATCGCATGGGGCCGCCGAGCGCCCCGTCGACGATTCGGATCAGGCCACCGGAGAGGTCTATCGCCAGGTGGGGCACAGGTGCCGGCACGGGTCAGGGCGAATAGTACGACCAGCCCGTCACGTGGACGGTTCGCGGGCTGCCCATGACGCCGACCTGGACATGGGCCCAGAGCCGGGGGTTGGCGCCGGAGCAAGCGGGAGGCGCCGCGCTCAGGCAGGCCGTCACCGCTGCGTCTCGAGCGTCCAGCGGGATGAGGTAGGCAGTGCCAAAGCGCGTGGCGAGGTAGATGCAGATCCCCGCCGGACAGCCTCCGACCACCGGCGAGCTGCCGACCCTGGCGCCCAAATTGCCGAATCTGGCCGCCAGGATCATCACCGCCTGGCCGGCCGGTCTCTGAACCTCGTACACGTTGCCGTCGTCTGCGCCGAAGAACCAGTCTCCGGCCGAATCGGCGCCAGGCGCCGTGTTGATGGCGGTGCCGGTCGCGGGATACGTCCCGTAGGCATTGAGTCCGGTGTCGAAGACGTACAGGCCGTTGTTGCCGCCGACCCCGATCAGGTCGGCTCCGGGGCAGTGACACCAATACGGTGCGCCGGCGATGCTCGACGGCACGCTCTGGGTGGCGGCGACCGACATGCTGAAGTCGGCGTTGACCTGGACTTCGACGATCCGGCCGCCGGCGAAGGTGACCGCAAGCCGGGCCGGCACAGAGCCGCGTTCGCTTGCCATGCCGACCGCGTTGAGGCCGGGGAGGGGCAGGCTCGAAGCCAGGGTCAGGCCGGCCCCATTCTTGCCCGGTCCGTACGTGAAGTGAAGCAGCCGGCTCGAACTCCCGTCAGAGGCCACGGCATAGATCTCGTCACTGGCTGATTTCTTGCCGTTGGGCCCCGCCAACACCACTGGGCCGGCGACGATCGGCGGCCCCAAAGGCCCGTAGCTGTCCTGGAGGGCGCAATCGTTGGGTGCGTAGGCGAACAGCGTCCCGCCGGCGTCGCCGAAGAAGGCAAGGCCCGGAAAGCTGATACCGGCGGCCGGCCTGCCCACCACCCTCGCATTGGAGGCCATGGAGCATTGCGGCTGTGGAGCCGAGCCTGGGCTTTCCGCCAGCACCGCGACGCAGAACCCCTGCGGCCCACAGCCGGGGCCAGCATCCCCGTCCGAGGAATCGATGGTCGGCACCAGGTCCAGAATGCCGGGCGGGTTGTAGACGTCGAGCATCGCCGCCGGCGGCCCCGAGAGGGTGCCTTCGACCTGAATCGCCCAGCCCGGCACGGAGCGACCGAAGCTGTATTCGTAGACCGTTGCATTGCTGTCGGCGACAAGGTACTCGGGCCGGCCGTTCAGCGAGACGTAGGTCCCGTCGATGGTGAACGGACTCGAACTGGCGATCCGGATGAACTGCGGTGATCTGGAGTCGACGACCAGCGCACAGCTGAGGTACGCGGCCGCGGCGGTGCGGCCGTTCAGGCTGACGGGACTCAGCGCCGGGCATGGGCTTCCCAGCGGGGCGTTCTGGAGCTGGTCGAACGCCAGCTCGACCGCCGAGTTCACGGTCGCCTCGGTGGCGAGGCGGTTCACAAGCGTCCGCGAGATCAGGAAATTCGTGGTCAGCTCGGTCATCAGGGCTCCCGCGAGGATCGACAGGAAAGCGACGATGATGAGAACCCCGCTCAGCACGCTGCCTCGCTGTGAGCGCCGCCGGTCTCGCAACACGGCCGGCACCGCCTTCATGGGTTCACCCGCGGATAAAAACGCATGGTCTGCGACTCGCCGTAACCCTGGACGGTCACGGTCAGGTTGATGACGACGGTCTGGTTGGGCGCGGTGCCGTCCAGGTACCAGGAGAACGCGGTCACGTCGGTCGCCAGGTGGACCGGAGGGTTGCCGCCGACCTGGCGGTCGAGAAACCCGGCGCCGTCCCACCGGTAGGTCACCTGATAAGGGGAAGGAGCGGGTGGGCCCGAGTTGCTGACCTGCCAGCCGATCAGCACGATCGGCGAGGTCGTGCACGCATTCGCGCGCTGATCGCCGCAGCCGCTCAGCCCGGGAATGCCGCTGCGCGCGAAGTCGTCATAGGCGCGGTATTCGAGGTTGCGGATCTCGCTGCTGGCCTCGACCCGCCCGACGGCCGTCTGTGTCCCTCGCCACGTCGTCAAGACCACGGACGTCAGGGCGGTCATAACGACCAAACCGAGCGCCGAGGCGATGATGACCTCGACCAACGTGTAGCCGTCCTGGTTGCGCCAGGAATGCCGATGGAGCTGCCTCACCGGTTCACCTTGACCACGGAGATGCTGGAGCCCACCTGTCCCTGGCTCGGCCACGCGGCGACGGCAACCGTCCACACCTGGATGCTGGCGGACGACCCCTGGGACCAGGCGACATCCGCGCGCAGCGCAAACGTGCTGTCTGGGCATGACCCCTGGTAGCTGGCCAGCGGTTGCGGTGCGTTCGTGTTCTCGGTCGCAAAGCATTCCGAATACGGCGGCGCGGAAGGGTTGAACGGGCTGGCGCTGATCTTGTCCATCTCGTACTGCTGGACGGCGTCGACCGCCGTGTTGCGCTTGACCAGGGTCGCGTCGAGGAGCCCGGTGCTGAACGTCCCGATGACCAGGACCAGGGCCAGGCCGATGATCGTCAGGCTGACCAGCAGCTCGATGAGAGTCGTGCCCGCCTGCGCGTGCCGGCGGTCCTTGAAGAACCGACCCATCAGTGGACGGCCTTGAGCAGCCCGTACATCGGGAGGATCACGGAAACGGCGACGAAGCCGACGGCCGCCCCGACGGAGATGATCAGGGCGGGCTCGATCAGCGAGATCATGTTGCGCACCTTGTAGTCCATCTCTTCGCTGAGGAACTCGGCGATCTGTTCCAGGCTCGAGTCGAGGGTTCCGGTTTCCTCGCCGACGCGGATCATCCGGATCACCATCGGGGCGAAGAGGCCGGTCGCCTCAAGCGGCACCGAGAAACCGTCGCCGGTGACCATGCGCTGCTTGACGGCATCAAGACCCCGGCGGAAGCGGATGTTTCCGGCCGCCGCCGTGGCGACGTCGAAGGTCTGGCTGATCGGGATGCCCGCCCGAAGCATCGTCGCCAGCGTTCGTGTGAAGCGCTCGATGATGCTGTAGGTCACGATGCTGCCGATCACCGGCAGGCGAAGCAGGGCGTGGTCCCAGAAAACGTGGCCCGGGCGGCTGCTCATGAAGGCGGTGCATGAGGCGATGAGGAGAAACAAGCCGACCAGGATCTCGATGCGCCAGGTTCCGGCGAAGACCCCGACCGCCAGCGTGATACGGGTGGGAAGAGGGAGTTGGGCGTGGAACTCGTTGAAGATCTGGACGAAGTTGGGGAGGACGAAGACGACCAGGATGGTGCAGACGACCATCGCCAGCAGGAGGATGACAACCGGATAGATGAGGGCGCTTCGCAGCTTCTTGACGGCCGAGTCCTGCCTCTGGAGGTACGCCGCCACCTGGGCGAGAACGCGGTCGAGGGTACCGCTGTACTCCGCGGCGCGCACCATGTCGATGTAGAGCTGGTTGAACACGTTGGGGTGATGGGCGATCGCGGTCGACAGCGACTCCCCGGCGTCCAGGTCGTCAGCGATGTCTTCGAGCGCGGCCCGGAACGCGCCCGAGCCGGACGAGCTCTGCAGCAGCTTGAGGGCATCGGTGATCGGGACACCGACCCGGATGAAGGTTGCAAGCTGGCGCGAGAACAGGACGAGGTCGGAGGTCCGTACGCGAAAGAAGGTGGGCAGCGATCGGTACAGCCAGCGCCGGCGGCTCGTCGCCGGCCGCACTGAAACCACCCGGAAGCCGCGGTTGCTCAGGCCGCGATTGACGCTTGCGGCCGTGTCGCCGGTCGCGACTTTCTCTTCGAGGGTGCCGCGCGGGGAATATGCGCGGTATGCGAACCTGGCGATGGTCCTCTCCTCCGTCTAGATGATGTAAACGCTGCGCAGGACTTCCGACAGGGTCGTCACTCCACCGGCGACTTTCATCCAGGCGTCAGCGCGGAGCGGGACCATGCCGCCGGCGATCGCGGCCTCGAAGATCTCCTTGTGGCTTGCCTTGGCCATCACCAGACGCTTGAGCTCATCGGACATGGAGAGCACCTCGAAGACCCCGATCCGGTCGTAGTAGCCGGTGCCATTGCAACGACCGCAACCCTGACCGCGATACAGCGTGTCGCGTGCCGCAAGTCCGGCAGACGCGGCGAACTCCAGCTCCTCTCTGGTCGCCGGATAAGCGACCCTGCAGCCATCGCAGATCTTGCGCACCAGGCGCTGCGCGACGATGGCGATCACCGAGGATGCGATGAGGAAGCCCTCGATCCCCATGTCGGTGAATCGCAGCAGGGCGCCGACCGCGTCGGTGGCGTGAAGCGATGACAGCACGAGGTGGCCGGTCAGCGCGGATTGAACCGCGATCTCGGCGGTCTCCCGGTCGCGAATCTCACCCACCAGGATGATGTCGGGATCCTGGCGGAGGATGGCTCTCAGGCCGTTGGCAAAGCTGATGTCCGCCAGCTTGTTGATCTGGCTCTGATTGATGTTGTCGAACATGTACTCGACCGGGTCCTCGATGGTCATGATGTTTCGGACCTGCTGGTCGAGCTCGTGTATCGAGGCGTACAGCGTCGTGGTCTTGCCGCTGCCGGTGGGCCCGGAGACGATCATCATCCCGTAAGGCGAATGGAGCATCCGGTGGTACTCCGCGTATGCCTGCTGTGAGAAGCCGAGTTGGGGAAGCGCGATCAGGGAGCGCCCTCGGTCGAGCAACCGCATCACCAGCTTCTCGCCCCAAACCGTCTCGATGGTGGCGACTCTCACGTCGAGCTCCCTGCCGTCCACGTTGACGCTGATCTGTCCGTCCTGGGCGCGCCGGCGCTCGACGATGTTCATGCCGGCCATGATCTTGACCCTGGATGCGAGCGCCGCCCCGGTGGCGCTCGGCAGGTGGGCCATGTCCTGGAGGACTCCGTCGATCCGGAACCTGATTCGCAGGTAGTCCTTCTGGGGCTCGATGTGGATGTCCGACGCTCGGTCGCGCAGGCCCTGAGTGATCAGGAGGTTGACGATCTCGACCGCCGGTGAGGCAGACGTGACGTTGCCGAGCTCGAGCGTCATCACGCGATCGACGTCAAGTTGTGGTCGCGACTCTTCAAGCGTCCGCGCGGCCTCGTTGAGGCGTGGATGCATGCTGTGAACACGGGTGAGGTTGGCCAGGATGTCCGACCGCCCGGCGATGTAGGGGGCGACGGGATAGCCGGTGAGGAGCCGGAGATCGTTGAGCAGGAGGAGGTTGCCCGGGTCGCTCATGGCGACCGCGATATGGCCGTTGTCGCGGCGCACCGGCAGCACATGATTGCGGCGTGCGAAGTCGTGTGGCACGAGCCGGGCAAGCTCCTGGTCGACCTCACCGTTCTTGAGGTCAACGATGGGCACGTTGAGGTGATCGCTGAGGACCGCGGTCAGCCGGTCTTCGGGAATGGCGCCCTGGTTGACCAGCACGCTTCCCAAGGGTGCCGGCACCGCCCTCTGCGCATCGAGGGCGCGCGCGAGCTGCTGCTCGTCGATGAGGCCTTCCTCGAGCAGGAGCTGCCCGAGGCGCATCTCTGAAGGGGCCTTGCCGGGGCGGTCCGCGATGCCGGTGCCGGTATTCGTGGCCACGGCAAAGATCTTCGTCGGCACGGGCGCGCTTGGTAATGGGAGTTACCCGACCACCTGGGTCGTTTGTCCCGGTCTCGCCCGGGCCCGAATCCTGAGGCCCGTTTCACCTCAAGTGATGGGCATCCCACCGGTGGGACATTCGTCTCATTTGTAAACGTCTCGCCGCGTGTCACTCTCGGTGCGATGGCACGCCCAGGGCGGCCCGCGGGCCGCTTGCCGCCCACGTCCCGCAAGCGTTCGGAGCGACTCTTCTACGGCGTTTTCATACCGCTTGGAGTGCTGGCCAACCTCGGTCTCGGCGTCATGATCCTGACCGGACTGAAGCCCGACAGCTGGTCCGGCTGGCTGCAGGTCGGGACGGGAGCCTTGTGCTGCCTCATCTCCGGTTGGCTCGCCGCCGCCGCCTGGTCCAAGTCTTACTGGAACAATTGCATGGCCCGCCAGATAGCCGTGTGGCGGCGGATCGCCGACGCCTTCTTTGCCTG
This sequence comes from bacterium, assembly GCA_004299235.1. Classification (NCBI taxonomy): domain Bacteria; species bacterium. The sequence continues at coordinate 35,704 of SCQL01000017.1, read as the reverse complement.
GCTCGAAGAGGCGCCCCTGCCGGCCGAGGCGTTGTATCGGCTGAAGTCGTCTCTGGACGAGGTCGTACCGAGCTCCAAGCAAAGGTAAGACCGGGGCTCGCGAATCCATCCGGGATCACGATGCGTTGGTCGATTCCAGGTGAAGCAAGGATGCGATTTGCGGACGCGCCTCTGAGCGCGATTCGGGTGTATGTTGCGACTCGGTACCCGGAGGTTGGGGCCCGCGATGAACCGGAGGCTGATCCGTCTCGGTATCGTCGACGATCATCCAGTCTTCCGACTGGGACTGATGCGCACGTTCGAGCGCGAATACGACCTGACCGTGCTGTGGGAATTGGGCTCGGCAACCGAGCTGCTCCAGATGCTCGAAGCCTGTCCAGTGGACGTCATCCTGATGGACCTCAACCTGGGCCCCGACCAGGACGCCCTGGCGGCCACCAAGGCGGTGAGGGCAAGGTATGACTCGGTCAAGGTGATCGTGATTTCGGCTTCGGTCGACGGGGAGGTGGCGACGGCTGTACGGGCTGCCGGCGCGAGCGGCTACCTCCCCAAGGATCTTGCGGTCGCCGACATGGTGGCTGTGATTCGCGGCCTGGCATCACCCAACTTGGGCACGTTGGCTTTCACCAACATGCTTGGATCAAGGCAGGACGCCAACGGCACGCTGATCTCTTCGCGACGCGGATTGACCAGGCGAGAGCGGGAGGTGCTGGCCGAGCTGCGCAGGGGGCGCACCAACAAAGAAATCGCGGCGCGGCTGGGGGTTTCGCTAACGACCGTCAACAAGCACGTCCAGCAGGTCCTCAAAAAGCTGGATGTCCGCACCCGGGCTCAGGCGGTGGCGGTGGTCAACGCGGAAACGTCGGGTCGCCCGTTCGGGGTCGGCGGGTCGCTGCGTTAATTGGGTGAGGATCATTTCCTCTTAATTAACGGAAATGGTCATTTCTGCCCATTGACCAGTTGCGATTGGGTCGTTAGCCTCAGGGGCAATATCCCAGCGCGTCCTATTGAGCGGCGGAAGTCCCCGCCGGACTCCGCTTTAACAAACCGGATTCATGGTTCGGTCTACACGTGGTAGGAGAGCATGAGAGATGGCCACGCCGTATTTGACGGCCCATCGCCGGTCGAAGACTTCGAGTCGAAAGGCGATCATCGAGCAGGACGTCAGGCGTTTGGTGGCCCGCGAGCTGCACGACCGAGTCGCCCAGACGCTGACTGGAATGCTCGTCGACGTGGAGAACTTCAGGTCGGTGCAGGTCGAATGGGAAGACGTGCTGCGAGAGCTGGACATGGTCCAGAACTCGACGCGGCAGGTCCTGGCAAGCCTTCGACAGCTGCTTCATGATCTCAGGGGCGAGGACCAGGTCGGGGACAGCTTTGTCGACGCGCTGGCCGCATTGATCGAGCGGTTCGAATCCAAGACTCGGATCACCGCCGAGCTCGATGTCAAGCCGGGCTGGCCTGAGACCCTGACACCGCCCGCCTCCCTGAATCTCTACCGCATCGTCGAAGAGGCTCTCGCCAATGTGCGGATGCACAGTGGCGCGCGAACCGTGCACATCGTGCTCGAGCCGCATTCGGACAACGAGCTGGCCCTGGTCGTGGGCGACGACGGCCGCGGCCTTGACACCGACCTGTCCCGGCCGGTGGGCCTGGGGACGGTCGGCATGAAAGAGCGAGCGCTGTTTTTGGGCGGCCGGCTGCAGATTGACAGCGACGCCGGGGGCGGGACGACGGTGCACGCCGTGTTTCCGAAAGGACAGATCATTCCCCAGGGTTCGTCGGGCTCGGGACACTTCATGGTCGCCTCCGCATGACGGTCAGCGCCACGGCCGCGCGCGTGCTCGTCGTTGACGATCAGACACTGTTCCGGACCGGTCTCACCAGCCTTCTCGCCGAAGACGAGCGGGTGGAGGTCGTGGGCCAGGCGGTCGACGGTGCGGATGCGGTCAAGCAGGCGGCCAAGCTCAAGCCCGACGTCGTCCTCATGGACGTCAAGATGCCCAACGTCGACGGGATCGAGGCGACCCGGCAGATCATTGAGACGGTGCCCGGAGTCAGGGTCCTGGTCCTGACCACGTTCGAAACCGACAGCCAGGTCATCCAGGCGCTGAAGGCCGGCGCGAGTGGATATGTGCTCAAAGACTCATCGGCGGCGGCGATCATCAGCAGCATCGTTGCGGTCATGTCGGGCGAGCGCGTGATGGCGAGCGCCGTCGCCAACCGGGTGCTCGAGATGCTGACCGGCACGACCACTCCCAAAGAGTTCTACGACGGCCTGACCAACCGCGAGATCGAGATCCTTAAGCTACTCGCCAACGGCATGGCCAACAAGCAGATCGCCTACCGCCTCAAGATCAGCGAGAAGACGGTTCGCAACCACGTCAGCAACACGTACGAGAAGCTCGGCATCTCCGACCGGTCCCAGGCCGTGCTCTACGCCGTCAAGAAGGGGCTGGTCGAGGTCTAGAACGCAGCCGCGACGCGGGGCCGCGGCGGCAAAACAAATCCACTTAACTCATTCGTGCCGACCGCAAAGCGGTACGCTAACGCTGGGTTTAGCCCGTGGACGGATCCAGCCTGGAGCTCCGCCAGCTGAGGACCTTCTTGATGGTCGCCAAGGAGGGGCACTTCGGCCGGGCCGCGACCAGGCTGAACATGACCCAACCGGCCGTCTCGCAGAGGATCCAGGCCCTGGAGCGCGAGGTGGGTGCGGAGCTGCTGGTGCGCAGCGCCAGAGACGTCCAGCTGACCGCGACCGGCGAGTTCCTCCTGCCCTACGCCAGACGCCTGGTCCAGATCGCGGATGAAGCGGTTCGGGACGTGAAGACGAGGGCGGCCACCGGAGCGGGGAAGCTGCGCATCGCTTACGTGGCGCACATCGACGTGGCGATTCCCGCCACGATCGTCACGGAGTTCCGGCGTCGCCATCCGCATGTGGAGCTTGAAACCTCGTTCGCCTACTCGCGCTTGAACATCGAGCGGGTCGTGGACGGCGAGCTGGACCTGGCCTTCATCGCCACCGCGGGCGACTTCCCAGATGGGATCGCCTACCGGCCGGTGGGCCGCGGCGAGATGGTCGCGGTGTTGCCTGTCGGGCACCGGCTCGCGGGACTCGACCCGATACCCGCCGGCGACCTCCGCGGAGAGGAACTGATTCTGTTTCCCCCCCGTTTGAACCCGGGGCTGGCCGCCAGCCTCAGGTCGTGGTTCACCCGCAACACGGCGACTCAGCCCAAAGTCGTCGCCTACGAGCCCGGCGACCAGGCCGTTGAGCTGGTGCTCCGGTCCGGGTCCGCGATCACCCTGACCTCCCGAAATTACGCCTCAAATGTCGGCACCCCGGGCATCCTCTACCGGCGGCTTGCCCCGGCGCCCCTTTTCGAATTGGGTGTGGTCTGCCGCCAGGACGACCCGTCGCCGGCGCTGGCCAGGCTTCTCCAGGTGGTCGACGAGGTGGGCCTGCGCGAGGACGCGCGGGCGGACGGGGAGCTGATCACTTGAGCAGCGATAAGTTGCCTTAATCGGCCCATTAAATAAAACTTGGCCACGGGCCCGGCGCGGGGGCCCGACAGCACTTAACGCCGAGTACAGTCAACCAGCAGATGGAGTCCCTGACCGGCCGTGTTCGCGCAGATCGTGGACGGTGCGCCGGAGGCTGAATGGCCACGGTCATCGTCGTTGATGACAACGAAGCCGACCGCCGCCTGATGGCCGTTCTGCTGGAGCAAGCGGGCCACCGCGTCGTGCTCGCCGGCGACGGCCAGGTCGCCCTGGAGCTCGTGCGCAAGGAAAGACCTCACCTTTTGATCAGCGATTTGATACTGCCTTCGCTGGACGGCTACGAGCTGGTCGACGCCATCCGCCGCGATGCCTCTGTGGCAGCGACACCGATCGTGCTGCAGACCGCGCATTTCCTGGACGGCGAAGTGCGTCGAGTCGCGGGCTCCATGGGTGTACGCCACGTCCTGATCAAGCCCACGGAGCCGCAGGCGTTCCTCGATGCCGTCAAGGACGCCCTCGCCGTGGGTCAGGAAGCGCCGCCTGTGAATGGGGCCAAGGTCCAGGCCCAAAACTTCTACACCGAGCACCTGCGGCTGCTGTCGGCGAAGTTATACGAAGAGGTGCAAAAGCTGGAGGCCGCGCGCGAGGAGCTGCGCCTTGCGGAGCACAACTACAGGCTTCTGTTCGACAACCACCCTGAGCCGATGTGGGTCTACGACGAGGAGACCTTGTTGTTCGTCGAGGCCAACGAAGCGGCGGTGCGGCGTTACGGGTACTCGCGAGCCGAGTTCCAGGGGATGAGCCTCGAGAGGGTGATCGCGCCTGACTCGCTACCCGCCCCCGAGGCGACCATGTCAAGGACCGACGCTCTGCGCCGGTCCGGCCCGTGGGTGCATCTCGCCAAGGACGGCACGAAAATCGAGGTCGAGGTCATCTCCCACGCCGTCACGTTCAACAACCGCGCGGCTCGACTCGTGATGGCACAGGACGTGACCGAGAAGCGGCGCCTTGAAGAGCTGCTCAGGCAATCGCAGCGTCTCGACGCCGTGGGGCAGCTGGCGGGCGGTGTGGCCCACGACTTCAACAACCTTCTGGGTGTGATTCTCAATTTCGCCCTCTTCGTCAAAGAAAAAGTCGAGGCGGAGGCCCACCAGGCGGATGGAGAGCGCTGGCAACCGGTCTTGAAAGACGTTGAACGCATTGAACGCGCGGGCCAGAGCGCCGCTCGTCTGACGCACCAGCTGCTTGCCTTTGCTCGCCGAGACGTCGTTCAGCCCCGCGCGCTCAACATCAATTCCGTGGTGAGCGAGCTGGAACCGCTTTTGCGACGCACGCTGGGCGAGCACGTCGAGTTCGTGACGAATTTGGGCACGGATCTGTGGCCGGTCCTGATCGACCCGGGCCAGCTCGAGCAGGTGTTGACCAACCTGGCCGTCAATGCGCGAGATGCCATGGGCCAGGGGGGAAGGCTCACGGTCGATACCCAGAACACGGTGGTGGACGAGACGTATGCGGCGGGCCGGCCCGGACTCAAGCCGGGCCGCTACGTCCGGCTCGGGGTCAGCGATTCCGGCACCGGGATGGACGCCGAGACATTGCGCCGTGCATTCGAGCCTTTCTTCACGACCAAGCCGAAGGGCGAAAGCGCCGGCCTCGGACTCTCGAACCTGTACGGGATCGTGACCCAGGCCGGCGGGCATGTGGCCATCAATTCGGAGCCGGGCATCGGAACGCGGGTGATCACTCTTCTTCCGGCCACGAACCAAGTCCCTCCGCCACCGCCGCAGGCCGGCCCGGCGGAGGGCACGGCCGCCGGCGGAACCATCCTTGTGGTGGAGGATGCCGACGATGTCCGCGAGGTGGTGGAGCGAATACTCACCCGCAACGGATACCAGGTCATGGTCGCCCCCAACGGCCGTGAGGCCCTGGAAGCCGTTCGGCGCCACGCCGGCGACATCGATCTCGTATTGACCGATGTCGTCATGCCTTTCATGCAGGGCAAGGAGCTTGCGGAACGTATCGTCGCCTTGCGGCCCGGCATCCGCGTTCTCTTCATGTCCGGTTATGCGCAGCCCGCGTTCGGCGCCTCAGGCACTCTGGAACCCGGGGTGGTGTTGCTCGAGAAGCCTTTCACCGAGCCGGCCTTGCTGGCGAGGGTCCGGCAGGTGCTGGAGGCCCGAGAGTGAGCGCTCGGGTACTGATCATCGATGACAATCCTGATGACGTCGTCACCCTCGAGAGGTTCCTGGCGAAGGAGGCCACGCAAATCCGCGGGCTCAGCGACTCGAAGCAGGCGGAACGCGCGTTTGAAGAGTTCGAGCCCGACCTAGTCCTGCTCGACCTGCACATGCCGGACCCCGATGGCTTTGAGCTCCTGCGCCGCCTGCGGGCGCGGCGCAGCCGCCTCGGCTTCCTGCCGGTGATCGTGCTCACCGGCGACACCGGCAAGACGGCCCGCGACAGCGCCCTGGTCCTCGGCGCGAACGACTTCCTCACCAAGCCGCTCGACCGGATGGAGGTGTTGCTGCGAGCCCGCAACCTGCTTCGGACGCGCCAGCTCTACGCTGAGCTCGCCAACGCACACGAGACCCTGCAGCGCCGTCTGGGCAAGGGGCCCTAAGCCGTCAGCCTTTCGGACTTCCTCCTGTGGGCAGGCCGCTCGAGATCTCGCCCGCGGCTTGCCTCGGCCTTCCGCGTGGGAATCTCGAAGTGGAATTCCGAGCCCTCCCCGACGGTGCTCACCGCCCAGATCCGGCCCTTGTGCATCTCGATCACCTGCCGGCAGATGGCCAGGCCCAAACCGGTGCCGATCACTTTCGACTTCGAGTCGCCCTCGTAACGCTCGTAGCGGCTGAACAGCCGGCCGATGAAGTCGGCCGGGATCCCCCGGCCGTGGTCTCGAACGCTGACCCGGACGCGGTCTTCGTGGACTTGGCTCGTGACGAGAATCTCACCTCCAGGCGAGTACTTCACGGCATTGCTCAAGAGGTTGGTGAGGACCTCGAACAGCCTGTCCTCGTCGCCGGTGACCAGCGGTAGCTCGGCCTCGAGCTCGGTGTTGATTCGGTGCATGGAGCTCAGGACGGCGCCGCGCTGGACGGCTTGCAGAATTGTCTGGTTGAGGTTGACGGCGTCGAGGCGAAGGGTTGTGCGGCCGGACTCCAGGCGATCGAGGTCCAGCATCTCGGTGATCATGCGGTTCAATCTCTCGGCGTCGGTGTTGATGTCGCCGGCGATCTCCTTCACCTCATCCGTGGTGACAGCCTGGTCTCGCATGACCTCGCTGAACCCCTGGATGCCGGTGAGGGCGGTCCGCATCTCGTGGCTGACCATGGAGACGAACTCGCTCTTCAGCCGGTTGAGGCGTTCCAGGCCTTCCAGGTTGGCCATCGCCGCCTGGTCGGCCCGGTGCCTGTCGTCAACGTCCAGGAGCATGGCCAGGAAGTAGTCCGTTTCGCCGCTCGGCTTCTTGACAGCGGCCGCGATCAGATGCGTCCACACGCGGCTGCCGTCATGGCGCACCAGGTTGGGCTCCGCTTCGACCGTCTCGGCCTCGCCGGTCATCAGAGCCCGCAGCTGGGCGAACACTTGCAGCTGCTCTTCCCGAGCCACGTAGCGGGCGATCGCGGACCCGATGATCGACTCCGGCGCCTCATGGAGAAGGGATCCCAGCCCTCGGTTGGCGTCGATGATCTTGAAGGCCGTGCTGGCCCGCGCAATGCCGATGGGCGCGTGGCTGATGACCTGATTGAGCAGCGTGGTTCGTTCCCGCAGGACGGACTCCGCGTGCTTGGTCTGGCGCAGCAACGCACTCGAGTCCAGATACCAGATCGTCTGGCCCGCGAGCAGGGAGACGCCCACGGCGGTCCCGATGACGGCAAGGGGGACATCTGGGGGTTGGCCGCGCGCGGTCAAGACGATGGCGGTCACGCCGACCGCCGCCAGGCAGGCCCAAGTCACCACCATCTGCCAGGCCGCGATGGCGCCCTCCTCCTGGACCGGCGCGCTCGAGCGGACGGGCGATAACGGAGCCAGCGCGATCAGCAGGTAGCCGAGGACCCAGCCGGTGTCGACAAGGTTGGTCAGTCTGTAAGCCCCGGTCGCATTCAGGTAGGCAAAGGCGCCGTCGGCGGTCAGGAACGCGGCGAATCCACCGAGCAGCAGGAGGAACGTGCCCCGATTGATGCGCGGGGTCCGGAGCACCGCCAGGATCAACAGGGTGGCGGTGACGATATCCCCGGCGGGGTAGGCCAGGGTGAGCGCGTCAGCCGTCGGCGTCAATCGCGAGCCCTGATAGACGGAAGCCCAGGCGATGAACAGGACCGATAGGGCGATGGTGGCGCCGTCGGCGGCGGCGCGGCCGCGGGTGGTCACCCGCGTGGTTGAGGTGAGGAAGGCGCCGACCGCGGCGATCTCCAGCGGTATCGCGAGCAGGAAGCCGGCGTCGGCGGGGGACGGAAACGGCAGCACGATTCCAAACCCGACTTCGTAGATCGACCAGACGACCTCACCGAGGCCCCAGCTCAACGCTGAGGCGGCGATCAAGCCCCAGGCGATGCGATGCCGCCCCGACAGCCGCCGGGCGGCGAGCCCACAGGTCACCACCGCCAGCAGTGGAGGTACCGCCTCGCCGATATCGTCGACCGCGGTGGTGACGAACTCGCCACCGAATGCGAAGATCATCCAGGTCGCGAAGGCGAGGGCGGCGAGCGCGCATGCCGCCGCCTCCGGGGCGAACGTGCCCCAACGGTGTTGCGATGCGCCGGCAGCCACCAGCGCCGCCCTACCCGACCCTCCCGCCGGCGCCCAGCGGCGTCTCGACCTTGACGCTGGGCGAATGAACCGGCAGGGTGAAGTGGAAATCCGAACCCACACCGTCGTTCCGATCGACCCAGATCCTGCCGCCGTGCAGCTCGACGACCTGGCGCGCGATCGCCAGGCCCAGGCCCGTACCGACAACCTTGCGGATCGGGCTGTTCGCGTAGAGGTCGTCTTGTCCGAACAGGCGGTTGTCGAAGTCGGCCCGCGGTCCCATGCCCTGATCCTTGACGGTGACCAGCGCTTCACGGTCCTTGAGCCGGCTCGAGATCAGGATTCGCTCGCCCTCGGGCGAGTACTTGATCGCGTTGCCCAGCAAAGTTTGCAGCACCTCGCTGACCTTCTCCGCGTCGCCCAACACCGCCGGCAAGTTGGGGTCGAGATCGATGTCGATGATCGGTCTTTCCACGGCGGTGCGAATCCTGGCGACCACCTCACCTACGGCAGCGTTGAGGTCCATCGGTCCGATGTGAAGGATCGCGCCGCTCGTTTCAGCGCGATCCAGCTCGAGCATCTCGTTGATCATCTGGTCGAGATCGCGCGCCCCCGTATAGATGTCGGCGGCGAATTCCTTGACCTCATCGACGTTCAGATGCTCGACGTCGCGGATCAACTCGCTGAATCCCTGGATGCCGACCAGGGCGGAGCGGAACTCGTGCCTGGTGGTTTCCAGGAATTCGGTCTTGACCTGGTTGAGCCGCTCGAGAGTGGTGAGGTTGGCAGCGGCCGCAGCCTCCGCCCTGTGCCTGGCCGTGGTGTCGTCGAACATCGCGATGAAGTAGTCGGTCCCGCCACCGGCCTTGCGGACCGCGGTCGCGCTCCAGTGCAGCCAGACCCTGGTCCCATCTTGCCTCACGGCTTCGCTGTCCCCCTCCACGGCCTCCTCGGCGCCACTGGACAGCGATTGGAACTTCGCCTTCACGGCGGCGGCCTCGTCGCCAGAGAAGTGATCCGCCAGGGACACGCCTGCCTGGGCGGCGCCGGCGTTACCCAGAAAGGCCCCAAAGCGCGGGTTGGCGCCGATGATCCGCATATCGGGGCCGACCCGAACCACGCCGACAGGGGCGTGGCTGATGACCTCGGCGAGCGTTGACTCGGACAGCCGGCTCTTGATGAGCATCGAGAGCGAATCCTTGTGCGCCAGGACCTGGCTGATCATCAGCACGACCGCCAGGATGCCGGCGAGCACGCTGAGAAATGCATCGAAGGGACGGCCGCTCAGGGCCATGATCATCGCGGAGAGGCCCGCGGCGAGGACCGCCATCCAGGGCAGCGCGAGCTGCCAGAGGTCGATGGGGGCCCTCTCGGTGACGTCAACCCTGCCGGAAGGCCACAGCGCGGCCAGGGCGATCATCAGGTAGCCGATCACCCAACCCGCGTCGAGGACGCTTCCGATCGCGCCATAGTTCCCGGTGGCGGTCAGGTACGCGAACGCGCTGTCGGCCAGAGAGTTGGCCGCCAGGCCCCCCAGCAGCAGCAGCATGCGGCCCTGCTGCTGATTGCTGGCCCGGCGGATGGCCAGAATCAGAACCGTCCCGATGAGGATGTCCCCAACCGGATACGCGAGGTCGATGACGCGCTCGACGAATGGATCCTCCGTGTCGGCATAGACCTGGTTGAGGCCGAGCGCCCAGCCGACGAAGAGCAACGACACGGCGATGATGGTCCCGTCCAGCCAGACCCTCCAGCTGGTCGACGTCCCTCTGGGCGCGGTGGAGAACGCCAGCACGCCGGCGACGGCGATCGGCACGGCGGCCAGGAAGCCGGCATCGGCGACCGAGGGATAGGGCAGAGCGACGCCCAGACCGACTTCGTTCACAGACCAGACGACCTCGCCCGCGCCCCAGCTGGCCGCTGACGCCGCGAGTAGGGTCCACGCCAGGCGGAGCCGTCCGGCGGACCGCCTGGCGGCGAGTCCGCAGGCGAGCGCAGCGACGAGCGCGGCGACCGCCTCTCCGATGTCGTCGACCGCGATCGTGGTGGTGTCGCCGCCAATCCGAAAGACGAGCCAGAGCACGAACGCGACCGCGGCCACGGCGGCGAGGGGAGCCGCGACGCCGAAAGCCCTCCAGCTTGGGGGCGGCCACCGAGTCTCCAGGGCCTGGCTACGAACCATGTCCCGCGTCCCTCCGGCGGCTCGCCGTCATCGGGCTCACGCCGACCGGACCGTCCCGCGGCGCGGCCTGCTCAGTCCTCGTATCTCTGCCTCAGGACCTCCACCTCTTCCATGGCTCGCAAAAAGACGTTGACGATGTGTGGATCGAACTGGCGGCCGCGCTCGTCGCCGATCATGCGGACCGCCACGCCCGGAGGAAACGCCGACCTGTAGCCCCGCCGGCTCGTCAGAGCGTCGAAAACGTCGGCGACGGCGGCGATGCGACCTTCGAGCGGTATGTCGCCCTCCGACAGGTTCCTCGGGTAGCCGCTCCCGTCCCAGCGCTCGTGGTGGGTGCGAGCGATCGTGGCGCCGACCTGGATCACCTCCGACTCGGAGTTGGCGAGCATGCGGTAGCCCGCCTCGGCATGGCCCTTCATGACCTCGAACTCAGCGGGAGCGAGCTTTCCAGGCTTGAACAGGATCCCGTCCGGGACGCTCACCTTGCCGACGTCGTGCAGCTGGCTGGCGAGCTGAATCACGGCGCAGCGGCTCTCCGGCAGACCGAGTTTCCGGGCCAGGAGGCGTGAGTAATGGCTCATCCGCTCGACATGACGCCCGGTCTCCTCGTCGCGAAACTCCACCAACTTGGCCAGCCTGAGGATCGTTTCGCTTTGCGACTGCTTCAGATCGTCCAGGGCGCCGACCAGGTCTTTGGTGCGCGCCCGGACGGTGGCTTCCAGCCGCTGCATCGCGGCCATCTTCTCGGCGTCGACGCTGCGCCGAAAAAGCGCGTTGGCGACATTGATCATCAGCTCGCTGGATCGCACCGGCTTGACCATGTAGCCGTAGGCGCCCATCTCGATCGCCTTCATCGCCTGGGCCGGGTCGTCGACCCCCGTCACCATCACCACCGCCACGTCCGGCCAGTCGGTCCGGATGTGTGTCAGCAGGTCCAGGCCGGATTCGCCCGGCATGTTGATGTCCAGAATCACCAGCAGGTAGGCGGACCGCTGGAGCATGGCCCGGGCCTCCGAGGCGTTCGCCGCTTCCGCGCAGGTGTAGCCGCTCGCGCTGAGCGTGCGGTCGTAGGCGACACGGTTGGCCTCTTCGTCGTCCACCAGCAGGATGTCTGGTGAATTCGGGGCCAGCCGAGTGTTCACGGCGAAGTCGACCGAGATCGTAGACATCGCGGGTCCCCCAATTATGCCCCGCCTGAAGTGTGAATTAACGCTCTTGAGGCGCTTGGATTAACAACGCCGTTATCGGTCGATAAGAATGCGTTGGGGGGCGCCACGCGCCGCGCTCTCAGCCCGTATGCGGGTGCCGCTCCAGCCGGTACCCATGGCCGGGTACGGCCGAGCTCAATGTGGGACTCGCCAAGTCGTCCTCGAGCTTGGCTCTAGGGAGGCGCCCGCAAAGCTGCGGTGCGCTTGACGTGCGCCTCCAGGCGGGCGATGAACTCCCCGCCGCGGATGGGCTTGCCGACGTAGTCATCCGCGCCCGCGTCGAGGCCCCGGGCGACGCTGGCCTCGTCGTCGCGGCCGCTGGCGAAGATGATGGGCACCACCTGGTCCAGGGAGCGCATCTGGCGGCAGACCTCGGTCCCCGGCGCGTCGGGCAGGGTCCAGTCCAGAATCACGGCGACCGGCCTGGCCCGGCCGAACGCCGCCAGCGCCTCCGCGGCCGTGCCGCACACCACCGGCTGAAAGCCTTCCCTCTCGACCAGGATCGCGAAGAGCTCAGCGGATTCGGGCGTGTCCTCGACGATGAGAACGTCGCCCCGTGAACCGGCCACCCTCCAATCCTAGTTTGGCGACCGCGACCCGACGCGACGATTTGAAACTGCCGAGCCCATGCCCCGCTCGGCGGCGCCGGAACGAAACGATCTAACCTGAAAAGCAGATGAGCAACGGATTCACGGATACCGACTTCAGTCCCCGTTTAAGCGAGCAGTCCACGACCGGCAGGAGCCACCTGGTTCTCGACCAAGATCGCGATCAGGTCGCCCGCCCGCTCGAGCGCCAGGCCGGCGCCCTGGCCGGCATTTGCGAGGATTGCAACCAGGAGATCGGCGCTGAGCGTCATGCCGCGCTGCCCGGCGCCACCCGATGCGTCCGCTGTCAGGTGGCCTGGGAGCAGTTCGCGCGCTGAGCCTGGGCGGCCCTTTCCTGTGAAGGGCCTTCGGCGCCGGCGCTTGTATCGTGAGGAGCATGGGCTCTGGGGCCGCCCGTGATCTCAACGTGCTGGAACCGCTGGCGCGCGCGTTCGAGCGCTCGGTCCCGGAGCGGCCGGCGGATCACGGGCTGTTCGGGCCCCGCAGTCTGGTGTGGCGGGTGCACCGCGACCGCACGTTTCCACTCGCCGGCGTGCGCTCGCTGATGATCCAAGCGCTCCATCCGCTGGCCATGGCCGGCGTCGTTCAGCACAGCGACTGGAGGCGCGACCCGTATGGGCGCCTGGCGGCCACGAGCGGCTACCTGCTCACGGTCACCTACGGGGCGACCGCCGACGCTCAGGCCGCCGCTGCTCGGGTGCGCGCCGTGCACACGCACGTGCGGGGCGTGGACGAGGTGACCGGCCGTGCGTACAGCGCGGACGACCCGGCCCTCCTGCTCTGGATACACGCCGCACTGGTCGATTCGATCCTGTCCGTCGTGCAGCGGTACGGCCGTGCCCTGGATGCGGCCGGCGCGGACCGCTACGTCGCCGAGATGGTGCGCTTCGCGGAGATCGTGGGCGTCCCGGCCGGGATGGTCCCGGACAGCGTCGCAGCGCTGCGCGGATACATCGAATCGGTGGACCTGCTGCAGGCGGCCCCCGCGGCCCGCGATGCGATTGCCGTCGTCCTGGATCCACCCGGGCTCGATGAGGAGCTTCGCGAACTCTGGCGCGACTTCGGGCAGGTGGCGGTCGGCACCTTGCCGGCGTGGGCCCGCGCCATGTATGGCTTCGACCTGCCGCCTGGCGAGCTGCTGGAGCGGGAGCCCGTCCGCCAGCTGATCGGCGCGCTCGACTTCGCGTTCGAATCTCTACCGGGCGTCCTCGAGGCCCGCCGGCGCATCGAGCTCCGCATGCGCGCATGACCGGCGGCGCCATGCCGCAGTCGCGGCTGGGCCGTGGCGCGGCGCTTGCCCGCCTGGCGTTGCGCGTCGGCGGCCGCTACGCGGCGCGGTCGCCATGGCTGATCTTCGCGTCGGTGGATCGTCGACGCGAGCTGCGCCACGACCTGGCCCTGCGCACGGCAGAGGAGGTCGCGGAGGAACTCGGCTCGATGAAGGGCGCCTTGATGAAGCTCGGCCAGATGGCCAGCTACGTCGACGACGGCATGCCGGAGACCTTCCGCACCACCATGTCGCGTCTCCAGCACCGGGCACCGCCGATGAGCCCCGAGCTGGCCGCCTCGGCGGTCGCCGAAGAGCTGGGAGCCGCCCCGAGCCGGGTCTTCGCCCGATGGGATCCCGTGCCGTTCGCCGCCGCCTCGATCGGGCAGGTGCATCGAGCCATCACTCGCGACGGCCGGGCCGTCGCGGTCAAGGTGCAGTACCCGGGAATCGCCCGCAGCATCGCCTCCGATCTGCGCAACGCCACCCTGCTGCGGCGCCTCGGCGCGGCGGCCTTTCCGGGCCTCGACACGCGGTCTCTGATCGACGAGCTGGGCGCGCGGTTGCGGGAGGAGGTCGACTACCGCCTGGAGGCCCAGAGCCAGGAGCTCTTCGCCCGCTACTACGAAGCCCACCCCGTCATCCACGTGCCCCACGTCGTGAGCGGGCTGAGCACGGCGCGTGTCCTGACCAGCGAGCTCGTGTCCGGAGCGGGCTTCGACGAGCTGATGCGCTGGGGCCAGCACGAGCGGGACCTGGCAGCGGAGACGATCTACCGTTTCGTTTTTCGCAGTCTGTACCGCCTTCACGCGTTCAACGGCGATCCCCATCCCGGCAACTATCTGTTTCACGGCGGGGGTCGGGTCAGCTTCCTTGATTTCGGGCTCACCAAGCGCTTCACCGACGCCGACCTCGCCCCGCTCGTGGACGCGGTGCGCCTTTTGGTCATCGAGCGCGACGGCGAAGGCTTTCGCGCCGCGATGGAGCGCGCCGGCTTCCTGCAGCCGGGGGCGCCTGTGGCCACGGAGGTGGTGGTCGACCGGTTCGGGCACTTCTACGGGACGGTGCTGCGCGACGCCCCGATGACGATCACGCCGGCTTACGCTTCGGCCCTCGTCCGGCGGTTCTTCGACGCCCGCGGCCCGCTGGCGCCGTACACCGACATCCCCCGACCCTACGTGGTCATGCAGCGCATCAACCTGGGTCTTTACGCCGTGCTCGGCAGCCTCAACGCCGGCGCCAACTGGCGCCGGATCGCCGAGGAGATCTGGCCCTTCCGATCGGCCCCGCCCTCGACGCCGATCGGGGAGGCCGAGGCGCGTTGGGAGCGGCAGCGCCGCGAGCCGGCAGCGCCGCGACTCGGCGCCGGTGTCTGGCCGGCGGAATAAGCAGCTCCGCGACACCGGCGCAAGCCACCCGGCCATGTGAGCTCCCGCGCCCCCCCGCTAACCGGCGGGAGTTGCTGAATCGTTTAAGTTTGTGTTATAGCTTTCCCGCCCGCAATGGTGAATGCATCCCCGAGGATCGAGTGGCAGCGATAGAGCTGCGGCATCTGTCGCGTGCGTTCGGGCCTATCACGGCCGTCAAAGATCTTTCCATCCAGGTCGCCGACGCAACCTTGCTCTGCCTGCTCGGACCATCCGGCAGCGGGAAGACGACGACCATGCGAATGATCGCCGGCCTCGAGACGCCCGACCGGGGCGAGATCCGGCTGGGGGATCGAAACATCACCCGTCTCGAGCCCCGCGACCGGCGCATCGGCATGATGTTCCAGGGCTACGCGCTCTACCCCCACATGTCGGTGCGGGACAACATCGCGTATCCCCTTCGGGTGCGTGGCACCGGGCGGGACGAGCGCAACCGGCGCGTCCAGGAGGTGGCCGCCATGCTGGGCATCGAGCATCTGCTCGACCGCGCCGTTGCTCAGACCTCGGGCGGCCAGCAGCAGCGCGCCGCGCTGGCGCGCGCCATCGTCCAACGGCCCGAGCTGTACCTCTTGGACGAGCCCATCTCGGCACTCGACGCGGTGCTGCGAACCACCATGCGGGGCGAGATCAAGCGGCTTCAGAGGATGCTTGCCACGACCACCATCGTGGTTACCCACGACCAGCTCGATGCGCTTTCGATGGCCGACGTCATCGCCGTCCTGAAAGACGGCGACCTGCAGCAGCTGGGGACCCCCGAGGAGGTCTTCGAGCGGCCGGCCAACACCTTCGTCGCCCGATTCCTCGGCGAACCTCAAATGAACCTTCTACACGGCCGTCTCGAAGCGGCCGGAGATCACCTGACCGTGACGGTCCTGGATCAGCCGCTGGAAGTGACCCCCGCGGCCGCTGCCAGCCTGCGTGCCGGAGGCGACCGGCATGTGCTGGTCGGGATCCGTCCGCGCGCGGTGCGAGTCCACCGGACGCCCGCCGCCGGCCTGATGCCGGCGACCGTCTACGTGGCTGCCCCCGAAGGCTCCCGCGTGATCTATGAGTTCCAACTCGGCGAGCACCTGTTCAAGGTGGAGGCCGACCCAGAGCTGCGACTGGATATGGAGGACCGCGTCTTTCTCGAGCTGCGGCCGGAGACGCTCCACTTCTTCGCAGCGGAGGACGACATCGGCCGCCGCATCGCCTAATTCCGAGGAGGAAACAGCATGGGAACTCCGACCGTCAGTCGCCGGCAATTCATGTCCGGCAGCGCCAAGGTGGGCGCCGCGATCGCTGTGGGCAGCGCTTCGCTCGCCGCGTTTCTCGAGGCTTGCCAGAGCGGTAGCGGTGGTGGCGCCGAGGCCTCGACGATAGCCGTCGAGGTCGATGAAGGCCAGAACGCCAACCCCTTCACGTGGCTCAACGCCACCATGGGCTCCAAGTTCAGCGTTCAAACCAAGACGGTTGGACTGCCGTTCGTCGGCCAGTACGAAAAGATCGTCTCCGAGATGATCACCCGCAGCAACGTCTACGACGTCCTGGTCTTCCCGCCCCAGATGCTCGGGGACTTTGCGGCCAAGGGTTTCCTGGCGCCCCTCGGTGACCTCCTCAACGAGTCGGACCTGAAGTTGGACGACATTCTGCCGGCATATCGCGAACCGGGCATGAAGCGAAACGGCAAGCTCTATGCCGCCCCCTACGACGGCGACCTGCTCCAGGTCGCCTACCGGAAGGACCTCTTCGACAAAGCCGGCATCAAGCAGGCGCCGGCCACGTGGGATGACTTCCTCGGCATCGCCAGGGAGCTGCACAACCCCCCGACCCAGTTCGGCAATGCTTTCTACGGCCAGCGCGGCTTCTGCTACGCCTGGTTCATCAACATCTTCGCGGCCAACGGCGGCCAGTGGTTCGATGCGGACATGAAGCCGGGGATCGCGGGCGACGCCGGGGTGAAGGCGCTGGAGATGATGCTCGAGCTGAAGCGGTACTCGCCTCCGAACATCCTCCAGATCGGGTACCCGGAGTTGAACGAGGTCTATCTCGGCGGTTCGACGGCCATGGTCGTCCAGTGGGACGACCTGGCGTTGAAAGCTGAGGATGCGACCAAGAGCAAGGTCGTGGGCATGAACGCTTACGCAGCGTGCCCGGTGCGCAGCTACATGCCGTACTCACGGGTGATGGCGGTTTCGGCTTTCTCCCAGAACCCGCACAACTCGGCCAAGGTCATCCAGTACATGAACTCGTCCGAGGCTCAGGTCCAGTTCGACTACGACCCGAACTGCGGCGAGGATCCCTGCCGGCTCTCGGTTCTCGACCCCGCACTGGTCAAGGACCACACCGGCAAGCCGACGATGCCGGCGGCGCAGGCCACCAGCTACGTCAACGCCATCAAGGACGGCCTCAAGGCCGGTTACCCGGAGCTCTCCATCACGGGCGGGCCGCGCTACCTGGACATCCTCGATCTCAAGATCAACGAGGCCCTGGCCGGCAACTCGAGCCCGGCCGACGCGCTCAAGGCGTGCGCCGGCGAGTGGGACAGCATCACCACGTCCCTCGGCAAGGACAACCAGGTCAAGGCCTATGCCGACTGGATCCAGGCGTTCCACACCGCAGGCGTCCAGTACTGAGACCCGCATCTTGGTGACGACCAAGCGCTTGCGGCTGCGACGGTTGCGGGCCGGCGGGAAGTGGTCGGGAGGGCGGTTGTTCGCCCTCCTGACCGCGACCCCCGCCACTGTGCTGCTCGTCGCGCTGAGCGTCTTTCCGTTGCTCTACTCGCTGTGGCTTTCGCTCACCGATTCGTCCCTGCTTTCGACCCAGGCCCCTCGGTTCACGGGTGTGGCGAACTACGTCACCATCCTGGGCGATCATCTCTTCTGGACCAGTCTCGGGGTGACGGCGGTATTCGCGCTCTCGGTCGTGACGGTCCAGCTGGCGGTCGGCATCGGGCTGGCGATGGCGCTCCACCGGCTCAAACGCGCTCAGCAGGTCCTGGCCACCGTGCTGCTGATGCCCAGCATCCTTTCTCCCTCGGTGGCCTCTTTCCAATGGCGGCAGCTCTTCAACTACAACTCGGGCGTGCTCAACTACGCCCTCCAAAAGCTTGGCCTGCCGCTCCAGGGCTGGACGGCCGATCCACACCTGGCTCTGCCGTCGCTTGTCGTCGTCGACTTCTGGGAGTGGACGCCATTCATGATGCTGCTCCTGTTCGCGGGGCTGCAGTCGATTCCGCCCCAGGTGTTCGAGGCGGCACGTGTCGACGGTTCCACCGGCTGGCAGATCTTTCGCTTCCAGATCCTGCCCCTGCTGCGGCGTGTGATCGCGATCGCGGTCATCCTCCGCCTGATCGCGGCCTTCAAGGTCTTCGACGTCATCTACGTGCTCACCCAGGGCGGTCCTGGGTCGATCACGGAGAGCCTGGCCTACTACACCTACGTTCAGGGATTCAGGTATTTCACCGTCGGCTACAGCGCCGCGCTCTCCTTTGTCAGCCTGGTCCTGGTGCTGGTGCTGGCCAAGCTGATCCTGGGGTACATGGAGAGGCCCGCGGTGCGGACCAGCTTCCGGGCGGCGCGCTGATGGCGGGCGGCGCGACGGAGCGGCCCGGCGCGTCGCTGTGGATCTCCCGGTTCGGGTTGGCGCTCGGGCTGGTCTTCTTCCTGTTTCCCATCTACTGGATGCTCGTGACCTCGGTCAAGCCTCCCAGCGAGTGGTTGACCAACCCGCCTCTGTTTGCTCCCTCCCGCCTCTATTGGGCCAACTACACGGATGCGCTCTTCGACCAGGGCGGCCTGAAGGGGCTGATGGACAGCGCCGTGGTGTCGATCAGCGCCACCGCGATCGGGATGCTCGTGGGGACGCTGGCTGCATACAGCCTCGCCCGCTACCGCACAGGGGGCGGCAATCTCTCCTTCTTCATCCTGAGCGTGCTCTTCATGCCGCCCGTGGCCATCGGCATCCCGATGTTCCTGTTCTGGTCCACCCTGGGGCTCGTCGACACCTACGCCGCCCTCGTGGTGCAGTACCTGCTCTTCACCGTGCCGTTCACCACCTGGGTCATGAAGGGCTTCTTCGAGGACCTTCCACCGGAATTGGAGGAGTCGGCTCTGGTCAACGGCGCCGGCCGGCTGCGTGCCTTTTTCGAGATCGCGCTGCCCAACGTCCGGCCCGCCCTCGTCGCCACCACACTTTTCGCGTTCATCTTCAGCTGGAACGAATTCACCTTCGCGGTGCTGCTCTCGCGAGGCCGCGTCACGACCCTTCCCTTCATCTTGCCGACACTCATGGAGTCGCACTACGTGCTCTGGGGAGACATCGCGGCGATCGCCAGCGTCGGCGCCCTGCCGGTGATCGTCATCGCCTTTGCCCTACGGCGGTACCTGGTCCGTGGGCTTTCGTTCGGAGCTATCAGATCTCGCTAGGAGGACGCCCGACATGAAGCTTGAGAAAAAGGTCGCGATAGTCACAGGCGGAGGGTCCGGCATCGGCCGCGCGACCTGCCTGCGCTTCTCCGAGGAGGGGGCGTCGCTGGTCGTGGTCGATCAGAACGCCGGGGCGGCGGAGAAGGTGGTGGGGGAGATCCGAGCCGCCGGCGGCGCGGCGCACGCGTTGGGCGGCGACGTCTCCGCCCCCGAAACCAACCGGCGCATGGTCGCCGAGGCGGTGAGCAGGTTCGGTGGCCTTGACATTCTCGTCAACAATGCGGCGGCCGTGCTGCAACGCGAGGTGGTCGACATGTCCGACGAGGAGTGGGACCGCATGATCCGCGTCGACCTGTATGGGCCCTTCTACGGTTCGCGCGAGGCAGCTCGGCAGATGGTCAGTCAGGGCCGGGGCGGCCGCATACTGCACACCTCCTCGCTGCTCGCGCTGCAGAGCCGCAGCCTCCAGGCGGCCTACTCCGCCGCCAAAGCCGGACTGATCGGTTTCACGCGCTCACTGGCGATCGAATTGGGCCGCCACGCGATCACCGTCAACTGCGTCCTGCCAGGCCACATTCGCACGCCGCTCACCGAGCCGATGTTCACCCCGCCGATCCAGAAGGCCTTCGAAGACCGGATCCCGCTCGGACAGCTGGGCCGGCCGGAATGGATCGCGGGGGTGTTCACCTTTCTGGCCTCCGATGACGGCCGTTACGTCACCGGCGAGGCGATAACGGCCGATGGCGGATTCACCATCTCCGGCGAGCTCCCCGGCGTCGAATTCGGACCCACCAGCCAGGAGGTCAGCAAATAATGGGCCTCAGACCTGGGACCTGGCGCATCAAGGCCGTCGACACGGGGTCGTCGGTGATCGAGAACTCGATCATCACCTACCTTCGTAACTTCGGTAAGGCGATCAAGATCCCGCGGGTGATGTGGATCATCGAGGGCGAGAGCACGATCGTTGTCGACGCCAGCGTCCGGCGGGGTGGCACCTCACACGAGTTCATCGGCGAGCAGTTCGAACGTTCTCCCCAGCAGGAGCCTGAGGCCGCTCTGCGCCTGGCGGGTGTCGATCTCAAAGACGTCGAGCACGTGATCCTCACGCATCTCCACTGGGACCACGCCGGCAACTGCGACCTCTTCCCGGAGGCCCGTCTTTGGGCCCAGGCGGAAGAATTCCGTTACGCGCTGGCGCCCGGCCGTTTCTTCCGCAAGTCGTTCCTCGCCCCGCTGTCGGGCTGGGAGTACCCGCCGCCATTCCTGCTGCCCAACCTCGATTTCGTCGAGGGAGAGACCGAGCTGCTGCCCGGCATCCGGCTGCTTCCCGTGCCCGGCCATACGCCCGGCTCGCAGGCCGTCCTGGTCGACACCGAGGACGGCATCTACGCCATCGCCGGCGACGCCGTGATGTGCTACGAGAACCTCGAGCTGGACGTTCCTCCGGGCTTCCACGTGCAGGTCGACCACTCGATGGAATCGATGGACCTCCTTCGGCGCCGGGCGGCCAGGGTGCTGCCCTCGCATGACTACAGGGTGTTCAACGGCGGGCCGGTGGCCGAGTTCCCAGGTCCGGCCGGCAGCGTTGGACGCACGTAGCCAACTCCGAGCCCTTCGCGCAGACCAACATAGAATCCGGCCGTATGGATGGGGGAGGAGCTTACAGACGTCCGACCATCACCGACGTCGCGCGCCGCGCCCGCGTGTCGGCGGCGACGGTGTCCTATGTCCTGAACGACCGGCCGGGCGTCGGTGAGGCGTCCAGGCGGCGGGTGCTCGCGGCGGCGGAGGTCCTCGGGTATCGCCGTAACCGTCTGGCACGAGGATTGCGCGACGGCCGAAGCCACGTCCTGGGCCTGCTGCTGGCCAACATCGCCAACCCCTTTTACCCCGAGATCGCAGCCGGCGTCATCGCCGTCGCCGCCGACTCCGGCTACCAGGTGTTCGTGAGCCATACCGGTGAGGACCAGGCCCAGCAACGGCGCGAGGTGGAGGCGCTCAGCGACCACGGGTGTGACGGTCTGATCTTCACGTCGGTGATCGAGGCCGACCGTGAGTTGCTGCGCCACCTGATGCAGGCCGGTCCGCCCTTCGTGCAGGCGGTGCGGCGGGTCCGCGGGATCCGGGCCGACTACGTGGGCATCGACAACCGGGCCGCCGGCCGCGATGTCATCCTCCACCTGGCCGCCATGGGCCACACCGACATCGCTTTGATCGCCGGCCCGCCGGCCTCATCCGCCAGTCGCGGGCGATACGAAGGCATGCGGGAAGCCCTCAAGGAATCCGGCCTGGCCCTGCCCGCGGGCAGATTCACCGAGAGCGCCCTCACCCGTGAGGCCGGCTACCAGGCGGCGACCTCGCTACTGCAAAGCCGCAAGCGTCCCACGGCGATCGCATGCGGCAACGACATGATCGCCCTGGGCGCCATCGATGCGGCGATCGAGGCCGGCGTTCGCATGCCGGCCGAGATGGCCGTCACCGGGTTCGACGACATGTCGTTCGCGTCGTCTCGGATGGTGAACCTGACCACCATCTCCCAGCCGCTCCGGGAGATCGGGGCCACCGCGGTCGAGCTGTTGCGCGGTCGCCTTCGCGACCCGTCCCGACCTCCGCAGGAGGTGATCCTGCCCCACCAGCTCATCGTCCGGGGCAGCAGCTCGACGTCGCCTGCCGGCGCTCGCCCGGCGGTGAGGCGCCAGCGCCGGGGCTGACCCTCACCGGCCGGGTTCGACTCCGGCTCGGCGTGCTTCGACTACGCGACCAGCTGGAAGACGGCGGCCACCGCCTGGCCGCCGCCGATGCACATCGTCACCAGGCCCCATTCGGACTGGCGCCGTCGCATCTCATGGAGCAGCTTGAGGGTGAGGATCGCCCCGGTGGCGCCGATCGGGTGGCCCAGGGCGATCGCTCCGCCGTTGGGATTGACGCGGTCGGGGTCGAGCTCCGAGTCGCGAATCACGGCCAGCGCCTGGGCGGCGAAGGCCTCGTTCAGCTCGACGACGCCCAGCTCGCCGACCCCGATCCCGGCCTGACGGAGCACCTTTTCGATGGCGAACGTCGGGGCGTAACCCATGATCTCGGGCTCGATCGCCGATTTGGCAAAGGCGATCAGCCGCCCCATCGGCCGCAGGCCGCGCCGGGCGGCCTCCGAGGATCGCATGAGGACGAGCGCGGCGCCGGCGTCATTGATCCCTGACGAGTTGCCCGCGGTCACCGTCCCGCCATCGCGGAAGGCGGGCTTGAGCTTCGCCAGCTTGGCCAGGGTGGAGTCGGGTCGGGGGTGCTCGTCACGGGCGAAGGAGCGCTCCTCGCGACCCTCGCGAACCACGACCGGAACGATCTCGGCATCGAACAATCCCGATTCCACCGCCCGCGCCGCGAGCTGCTGGCTCCGAAGGGCGAACGCATCCTGGTCGTCGCGGCCGACGTGGAACTTGTCCGCGACCTTTTCCGCGGTCACGCCCATCGGGTAGTCACCCCAGGGATCGGTCACGAGCGAAAGCGTCCCGTCGACGAGACTGCGGTGAGCCAGCCGGTAGCCGTCGCGAGCCGCGTAATCCAGGAAGGGCTGCCTGGTCATGTTCTCGTTTCCGCCCGCCACCACGACCCGTGCCTGCCCGGTCAGGATCTCGCTCGCTCCCGACCAGACCGCCTGCAGGCCGCTGCCGCACAGGCGGTTGACGTTGAAGGCCGGGGTCGACACCGGCAACCCGGCGGCAAGCATCGCCCGTCGCGCGTTGAAGGCGTCGGGGCCCACCTGGCCGACGCATCCCATGACCACTTCGTCGACCTCACCGGGTTCGACCCCGGCACGGCTCGCCGCCTCGCGGATCGCGGCGGCGCCCAGCTCATGGCAGGGCGTGTCCTTGAAAGAGCGGCCGTAGGAACCGATCGCGGTCCGGGCACCATTGACGACGACGACTGGGTCCTGCTGGCTCATGGGATCGAACCTCCTGGCGTTTCAAGGCTGAAGGACTGCACTTGCGGTTCAAAGATGTCGGCCGGCAACCGCCTCAGGGGCGCCTCCACCTTCACGGCAAACGGGATGGCGGAGACGATCGCGGCCGGGTCGATCCCCGGCGCCACCTCCACCAGGTGGAGGCCATCGGGATGAAGCTCGAAAACGGCCTGCTCACTGACGTAGACGACCTGCTGCCCGTTCTTCAGCGCCTGCGCGGCACTGAAGGTGAGATGACCCACGTCGGTCACGAACTTGGGGTGCCGGCCCTCGAAGCTGAAGCAGAAGATGACGCGCTTGGCGGTCTGCGTGATGTCGATGAAGCCCCCGCATCCGATCACACGGTCACCGAGGCGGCTCACGTTCACGTTCCCGAAGCGATCGATCTCGCCGGCGCCCATGAAGGTCGCGTCCAGGCCGCCGCCGTTGTAGAAGTCGAACTGCGAAGGGTGGGGGATGATCGCGTCCGGGAAGGCGGCGATGCCGAAGTCGACGCCGCCGGCGGGGACGCCGCCATAGACGCCGGACTCGACGGTCAGCGTCACCATGCTCAGCTGGCCGCCCTCGTCGAGGGCCGGCCCGACCGTGTCGCCCGGGATCCCGGTGCCGATGTTGACGACGTCGCCGGCATGCAGGAAACGCACCGCCCTGCGGCCGATCACGAGCCGGTTGGAGAAGGGCGCCGGGGGCAGGCGTCGATCCGGCCCCGGCGGTGACGCCGAGGTGTAGCTGGGGTCGAAGGCGACCCGGTCGGTCTGGCGGTGCTGGCGATCGGGATCCGGGGCGATGACGACCAGATCTATCAGGGATCCGGGGATGGTGACTTCCTTCGGCCGGATGGAGCCCCGGGGCACGCGCCGCTTGGCCTGGCAGATCACGAGGCCGCCCGAGTTCCGGGCCGCCTGGGCGATGCCGATGGCATCCAGGGTGACCGCTTCCTCCTCGTGGGAAGCGTTGCCGCTCTCGTCCACCGAGGTGGCGCGGATCACGCCCACGTGGATCGGGAAGCTGTGGTAGAGGAGGTGATCCTCCCCGCGCACCTTGAGCAATTCCACGTAGTCCGGGGCGCTCTCGCGAGCCGAGCGATTGATCTTCCCGCCCTCGATCCGAGGGTCGACAAAGGTGCCCAGGCCGACCCGGCTCAGATTGCCCGGCTGGCCGGCTGCGATGGCGCGATACAGGTGCGAGAGCTGCCCCTGCGGGAGGCAGACGGCCTGGCTTCGGTCAGCGGCCAGAAACGATGACATCCGCGGCATCAGTCCCCAATGCGAGCCGATGACCCGGGTGGCGAGTCCCTCGTGGGCGAAGTGCTCGAATCCCTGCTTCCGGTTGGACTGGCCGGCGGCGTGGACCAGGACCAGGTCGCGGGGATGGCCGCCGGCCAGGAAGGAGCGTTCGATCTCTTCCGCGACGGCCTCGGCGACCCCCATCATCGTGAATCCGTCGAGGGCCACGGTCGCCCCGTCCGGGATGGCGGCGACCGCCTCCTTCACGCTGACGAATCGGGCCATCAGATGATGTAGCCGCCTCCGACGTTGATCACCTCGCCCGTGACGTACGCGGCTTCGTCGGAAGCCAGGAACGCCACCAGGTTGGCGACGTCGGACGGCTGACCGGCACGACCCAACGGGATCTTGGCCAGCTGCTGCTCGCGGACCGCCTCAGGGATGCCACGAGTCATCGTGGTGTCGATGAAGCCCGGGCAAATCGCATTCACGGTCACCTGGGTCCGGGCCAGTTCCCTGGCGGCGGTCTTGGAGAGGCCGACCACGCCCGCCTTGGCGGCGGCGTAATTGGCCTGCCCGATGTTGCCGAGCCAGCTCGCGGACGAGATGTTGATGATCCGTCCCTGGCGTGCTTCGCGCATCACGCGACCCGCGGCTCGCGTCATGTAGAACACGCCGCTCAGGTCGACGTCGAGCACCTGGAGCCATTGCTCGTCGCTCATCTTGTGGAGCATCGCGTCGCGGTTGATGCCGGCGTTGTTGACCAGGATGTCGAGGCGTCCTTGCTTCTGGACGACCTCGGCCACCAGAGCGTCGCAGCTGGACGAGGAGGTGACCTGCAGCAATGCCGCCCAGGCGCCACCGCCGCAGCCGTCAGCAACCTTTCGCGCGTCCTCCAGGTTGACGTCCGCACAGATGACGACGGCGCCTTCCGCCGCCAGCTTGGCGGCGATGCCAGCGCCGATCCCGCGACCGGCGCCGGTGACGATCGCGGTTTTTCCCTCGAGTCTCATCAAGCTCTCCTCAATCAGGCCGGCAGGTCGGTGGCCGGGCTCACGCAGGCCACAGATCGGGTCAAGGTTAATCGATTCAGCTCCTTCCGGTCTCGCCGGCCGTCATCCGCGACGCCGATCTCGTTGGGCTGCTCCTGACGCCTGTTTGCCATCATTTGCCGGATGCGCCCTGAAGGCCGCGGCGGTTGGTCCATGAGCGCGCCGGACATGCTGGCAACAAGTCCGCCGCTCGTCGCGCGGTCACGCTGAATCGCTTGCGCACTTAGGTGGGGCGGATCGTCGTTATCGGCAGCCTGAATGTCGACCTGGTTGTCCAGGTCCCGCGGCTCCCGGTGCCCGGCCAGACGGTCACCGGCGACCGTCTGCGGACCTTCAGCGGCGGCAAGGGCGCGAACCAGGCGGTCGCGGCGGCACGCCTTGGAGGAGATGTCAGCATGGTCGGCCGGGTGGGGGGCGAACCTTTCGGAGCGATGCTTCTCAGCGGGCTTCAGGAAAACGGCGTCGACACGGGCGCGGTGTCTCGCGACCCGGACGAGCCCAGCGGCACCGCGCTCATTCTCGTCGAGGCGGGAGGCCAAAACACGATCGCCCTCGCTCCCGGCGCCAACAACGCCGTGGGCGATGCCGATATCGCGCTGGCTTTGAATCGCCTCGACCGGGGCGATTTTCTCGTCCTCCAGCTCGAGATCCCACTCGCGACGGTGCGGCGGGCGATCATCGGAGCGCGGAGGCGCGGAGCGCGCGCCGTGCTCAACGCAGCGCCTGCTGCGCGCATCGAACCCGACATCCTGAAAGGACTCGACGTCCTGGTCGTGAACGAGTCCGAGGCAACCGCGATATTTGGAATCGCGGTCCAGGATCTCCCAACCGCGCACCAGGCCGTCCGAGCCGCGGCCGCCGCCGGCGTCCGCCTCGCGGTCGTCACCGTCGGAGCGTCGGGAGCGGTATTCAGCCGGGGAGGTGATTCACGGCAGGTGTCGGCGTTCGACATTGAGGCGGTTGATGCCACCGCGGCGGGCGACGCGTTCGTCGGCGCCTTGGTGGTCGCCCTCGACCACGGCCTGGACGCAGAGGAAGCCGTTCGATTCGCCAATGCCGCAGGTGCGGCCACGGCCGCCGGCCATGGTGCACAGAGCTCGCTGCCGACCAGGGATGACCTGCGACGCCTTTTCCAGGTCGAGCTGCCTTGAGGCCGAGCCGGCGTACCGCGCTGGAGGAGCGTCCGGGTGAAGGATCGAGGAGGATGCAAGGATGAGCCACTTCATCTGCGTGACCTGCGGGACGCAATACGAGGACAGCGACGACACGCCGCCCGACCATTGCCTCATCTGCGACGACGAGCGCCAATACGTCCCCCCCGAGGGGCAGCGGTGGACCACCTCGGACAAGCTGCGCGAGGAGCACCACAACGAGTTCCGGCGCGGCGAGGAACGGCTGGTCGGAGTCGGGACCTCACCCTCTTTCGCCATCGGTCAGCGGGCCCTGCTCGTGCAGTCACCTGGTGGCAACATCCTGTGGGACTGCCTCAGCCTGCTCGACGAGTTCACGGAACGGACCGTGCGCGACCTGGGCGGAATCGCCGCCATCGCGATCTCGCATCCGCACTACTACTCGTGCCTCGCCGATTGGGCCGCGGCCTTCGACGCGCCCGTCTACCTGCACACCGCCGACCGGCGATGGGTGATGCGGCCATCGCCCGCGATCGTCCATTGGGAGGGCGGCGAGTTGAAGCTGCACGACGGGATGCGGCTCATCAACGCCGGTGGCCATTTCGACGGCGGCACGATGCTGCACGTGCCGTTCCTGGCCGGCGGACGTGGAGCGCTGCTCTCGGGCGACATCATCCAGGTCATCCCCGACCGGCGCTTTGTCGGCTTCATGTACAGCTATCCGAACCTCATCCCGCTGCCGGCGGACGGCGTCAAGCGAATCGCATCGAGCGTCGCCGGGCTCCAGTTCGACCGCATCTACGGGGCGTGGTGGGATCGAGTCATCGCGAGCGGCGGCAAGGAGGCGGTGGCGAGGTCGGCTGAGCGCTACATGAGAGCGGTCGGCGGCAGCTGACGCGGTGATGATCCCGCGGACGTGCGGGAATCGCGCGCATTCGCGCCGCCGGCGCTGGCGCCGTCTTCCTGGCGGAGCCGCACCCGAGGCGCGCTAGACTGGCCGTCCTAGCGGTTCAGTCACGGGAGGGTATCGATGGCGGCCATAAGTCGGGCAGACGCAGTTTGGGAAGGCGACCTCACCAGCGGCAGCGGCCGCGTCAAGATCACCAGCGGGGCGTTCGACGAGTTTCCGGTCTCCTGGGCGAGCCGCGCCGAGCGCCAGCAGGGCAAGACCAGCCCTGAGGAGCTTCTCGCCGCGGCCCACGCCGCCTGTTACTCAATGGCTTTCTCCAACGGCCTGGCCAAGGCCGGTCACCAAGTGGAGAAGCTCAGCACCGCCGCCGAGGTGGAGTTCGTCCCGGGCACCGGCATCACCAGCGTCATGATCAGCGTGAGGGGTCGTGTCGCCGGCATCGACGCCGCCGAGTTCCAAAAGCTGGCTGAGGCCGCGAAAGACGGGTGCCCGGTCTCCAAAGCGCTCCACGGCAACGTCACGCTGAATCTGGACGCGCGACTGGAGAAGTAACCAGCCTAGCTCCTGGCCGGGCCGGTCAAGCCGGGAAACTCGACCACGCCCTGGAGGCGAAGCTCGCGCAGCTGACCCGCCAGCCATTTCCGCGGGTTGCCGACTGGCTTGTTCACGTCCATGCAGTCCCAGCACCTGCCGCCCACGTCGCGAACGACCATCAAAAGGCAGCGAGGCTGGCTCGCTCTCTGCCATGCCTTCATCACGGGTTGGAGCACGATTCGGCGTGGCGGAGCTTTCTCGGGTAGCGTCAGCTCACCGGCGTACAGGTCGTCGCCGCTCTGCACGATGACGCCACCGGCGGTGAGCGTGCCGCCGAGGTTCTCCACCTCCACCTCGATCGCCTGCCCGGGCGCCGGCTGGCCGGTGAAAGTGAGGTGGGGGGCAGGCCGGGTGATCGCCTCCCAGCGGCTGTCCGCGAGCTTCATCGCACGCCGCGAAGCCCGGTCGGCCCGGGTCGCAAAGACCGCCGCCCAGAGCGCCAAAAGCGTCGCGGCCGACCCCAGTCCGAGCAGGAGCTGTTGCGAGTCCATCGTCTCCCCACGGATGACGCGCGGGAAAGGGCGATCCGGCGCCCTCGAGCCCGATGAGCGTAACTCGCCTCGAGGCGCCATGGGTTCCCAGCCTGAAGCCAACGACACAGCGAGGCGAAGTCATATGCGGGCGTATCCTGGGGCCGAGATGGCAAAGGCGATTTTCGCGGGCGGCTGTTTCTGGGGCGTCGAGCACCTCTTCAACCAGGTCCCAGGCGTCGTCGAGGCGGTCTCCGGGTACACCGGCGGGACTCGCGACCAGCCGACGTACGAGCAGGTGTGCTCCGGGCGGACGGGTCACGCGGAGGCGGTGGAGGTCACTTACGACCCAGCCAAGCTCACCTACGAAGAGCTGCTGAACGCTTTCTGGAACATGCATGACCCGACCACGCTCAACCGGCAGGGGCCGGACCACGGTCACCAGTACCGATCCGCCATCTACTTTGACAACCCCGAGCAGGAGAAGGCGGCGCGGAAGTCGGCCGCGGATGCGCAGCGTCACTTCGACCGCCCGATCGTGACCGAGATCGTGCCCGCCTCACGTTTCTGGCCGGCCGAGGATTACCACCAGCGGTATTTCGACCAGCACCCGGGTCACGGTTCGTGCCACTGGATGCGCGGCTGGGTGCCAGTCGAATCCGCGGAGACGGAAACCGCCCGGTAAGCAGAGCCGAAAAGGCGGCGGCGACCTATATCCTTACGCCCCAGCGATTCCCTGGCGTGGCCGAGGAGGTAGCCGGTGCGGTGTGACCACTGCGTGCAGGACGTCCCGGACGGTGTCTTCTGCACGCGCTGCGGAGCGCATCAGGGCACCACCGACGAGTTCGGCAACGCCAAGACCCGCCGCCACCGATACGCCGCCCATCCGGGAGAGCACGTGGTTCAGCCATCGGTCTTCACGACCCTGTTTCCGCACCTCGGCCACCATAAGATCCACGAGTTCCGCTGGGCCTTCATGGCCGGGCTGGCGGGCGTCCTGGTGCTCTATCTCGCCGGCCTGATCACCGCCGCGATCCTGGTCTCCGCCTTCCTCGTCCCCGTCCTCTACCTCATCTATCTATATGAGGCACAGGTTTATCGCGACGAGCCGGCCATCGTGCTGGGTTTCACCATGGGCGGCGGGATCATCGTCGGCATCGTCGTCACGATCTTCGAACGGGCCATCTACAACCCGTTCCAGTACAGCGTCAACCCGCTGGCCAGCACCGGGATCAACATCGGCGGACTGCTCATCGTGGGCTTGCTCCTGCCGGTGGTGCAGGAGGTCCTGAAGCCCCTGCCCGCCTTCTTCCTGCCGAAACGCGCCGACTTTCCGGAAACCGTGGACGGACTTGTTTTCGGCGTCGCGGCGGGCCTGGGCTTCAGCCTCGCGGAGGCGCTCATCGGGTTCTCCAGCGTCGTCACGAGCCTGCCTCCTCACGTGGCGCCGGGCAACTGGATTTACGACCTCACCACCCTGGCGGTGTTCCAGCCGCTTCTCCAGGGCAGCGCGACCGGCATGGTCGTGGCGACGATCTGGCGTTACCGTCGCGGGCGTTTGGCTTCTCGAGAGATCGGCGGCGTGGCCATGGCGGTGATCGCGCATGTCGCGTTCTCGGCCGGCACGCAGCTGATGAGGGGCGCGTCCGTCAACGCCCTGCTCATCCTCATCTGGCAGGCGGTGGTCGTCGGCGCGCTGCTCATCTACATCCGCTACCTGCTGCACCACGCCCTGCTCGAAGAGGCGGCGCACATGGGCTACGCGGAGACGGTCTGCCCGAGCTGCCACATGCACATCGTCGCGTCCGGCTTCTGCCCGAACTGCGGCATGGCGCTGACCGCAGCCCCCAACTCCGTGAAGCGCGGACGCCGGCCTCGGAAAGAGCCGGCGACGAAGGCCCAGGGGGAGTAGATGGCGATCACCTGCGCCCGATGTGGGACCCCGAACCCAGACGGCAATCAGTTCTGCCAGGCCTGCGGGACGCCGTTGACGGCAGGAGCCGCGAGCGCCGCGCCGGCGGCGCCGCCGCAGCCGCCGCCCGCCGCGCCGCCCGGCCCGCCGGTCGCATTCGCCTCGCCGCCGCCGACCCCGTTCCCGTATCAGAGTCCCTACTACTCGCCGAGCGCTGGGGCCGTGCAGCCGCCGGTCCACCACACACCGTGGGTCCTGATCCTCAGCGCGGTGGTGGCCCTGGTCGTGGTCATGGCCGGATGCGGGACCGCGCTCGCGCTCCTCGGGGGTGGCAAGGTCACCGTCAGCGGCGGCATCTCCTCTCAGCTGCCCAGCCCGACTCCGGCCGGCTCACCGAGCCCGATCGCCTCTCCGACCTCACCGGCAAGCGGCACGACGACCGCGTCGAACAGCGGCGAGACCATCCCGGTACCGGCAGGCTGGGCGGTGGCGAACAAGGCCAGTGAATCCATCACCCTCGTCAACCCGAGCGGTGATGGATCGGTCACGGTGGCGAGCGGCGCGTCCAACCCGAAGCAGACCGCCCAGCAGAACAAGGACACCGCCGACAAGTACTTCCTGAACCAGTACCCCGACACCAAGGACTGCCCCAACAGCAAGACCACCACGGGCACCCTCGCCGGGGCGTCCGGGATTTTCTGGGAGCTGTGCTTCACCCTGACGGCCAGCGGTCACTCCCTCAGCGCGGCGGCGCCGATGTTCGCCGGCGCCAACGCGGATGGGAGCGTGTACTACCTGGTCATCCTGCTGACCGGAAGCGACAACATGACCAACCTCGTCAACGAGTCGAGGCCCATCCTCCAGGGCATCCAGTGGAAGCTGCAGTAGCGCAGAGCCTCAGCCGATAACCTCGGCTTGTATCTTGGGTGGTCATGTTCGCCCGCTGGGGCCGGATTGTCTACCGTTTTCGCTGGGCCACCCTGGCCGTCTCGGCCGTGCTCTTGGGGCTGTCGGTAGCCGGCATCCTGACCGGTGGGACGCTGGCCGGCAACGGCGGTTTTGGGGCGAACCTGCTGGCGGGGGAAGCGGCCAAGCTCGTCAACTCCGAGATACGGGCGCAGCACGCCGCGTCGGGGTCCAGCATGACCCTCATCTTCAGCAGCGCCGACCTGTCGGCGACCGACCCGGCTTTTCAGTCCGCGCTGCAGGAGGCGCTCGCGCCATTGACCGGCGATTCACGCGTGAGCGATGTCAAGACCCCCTACACGGTGCCCGCCATCCAGCGGTCGAGCTTGATCTCCAGGGATGCGCACAAGGCGCTGGTGATCGTGGATCTCAAGGACGACCTGCAGAAAGCGCAGGGCTATGCCCCGCAACTGCTGCGTGAGATTCACCCAGGTTCGCTCAGCATGGTGGCGACCGGGCAGGTGCCCATCAACCTTGCGTTCAACACCACGCTCGAGTCTGACCTGCAGCGGGCCGAATACGTCGCCCTGCCCATCACTCTTTTGCTTCTGGCCCTGATCTTCGCCTCCATCGTCGCCGCGCTCCTGCCCCTTGGCGTCGGCGTGCTCGCCATCGTGGGCGGGGTCGGTGGCACCGTGTTCCTGGCTCGTTTCACCGACGTCACCCAGTACGCGATCAACGTCGTCACCCTCATCGGCCTGGGCGTCGCCATCGACTACTCGCTGTTCATCGTCACCCGGTTCCGCGACGAGCTGGCGGCCGGCGCCTCACGCGAGGATGCCATCGCGACCTCGATGTCGACCGCGGGGCGCGCGATCACGTTCTCTGGCGTCACGGTCGCGATCGGACTGTCCGCCATGCTGTTCTTTCAGGGCACCTTCCTGGCGTCGATGGGGGCGGCGGGCGCGATCGTGGTCGCGATCGCGGTGTTCTACGGACTCACCTTCCTGCCCGCGCTGCTGTCCGTGCTCGGCGGCCGGGTGGACCGGCTGCGACTGCCCTTCCTCGGCGCGCAACCGCCGGCCGGCGCCGGAGCCTGGCACTCGATGGCTCTGTGGGTGATGAGGCGGCCGTTCCTCGTCCTCGTCCCTGCTCTGGCCGTGCTCCTGCTCGCGGGGACTCCCTTCACGCAGCTTCGTCTGGCGAACGGCGACGTCGACCAGCTGCCACCATCGAACCAGGCCCGCCAGGGCTACGACGAACTGGTCAAGGAGTTCCCCGGACAGGACCAGACCTCGATCCAAGCGGTGGTCGATT
This sequence comes from bacterium, assembly GCA_004299235.1. Taxonomy (NCBI): domain Bacteria; species bacterium. Next base: position 2,872 of record SCQL01000017.1, on the reverse strand, counting down.
ACCCGACGTCAACGCCGCTGACCGCCGGCCATGTCGGCGACGTCTACGACCTGAGCCGGCGGTTGGCGGCCCTGCCCAACGTGCTTCGGGTCGAAAGCATCGTCGACCTGGATCCCAGTCTCACGAAGGCCGATTACCAGAGCCTGTACTCAGGCCCGCGCGACTCGCTGCCGCCGGCCATGCAGCAGGCGCTCACCATCGGGGCCGGTCAGCACATCGTCTTGCTGAACGTCGTCACCAACAAGCAGTACACGAGCGACGACGCGCGGGCCATCGTCACGGCCGTGCGCGCGGAGCACGTGCCTGACGGCCGGGTGCTCGCGACCGGAGGGACCGCCTTCGACCTCGACATCGTGCACTTCATCATGGAGCGGACCCCGATCGCCGTCGGCTCGGTGATCCTCGTCACCTACATCGTGCTGTTCCTGCTCACCGGTTCGGTGGTCCTGCCGCTGAAGGCGGTGATCACCAACCTGTTCTCCATCTCGGCCTCGTTCGGCGCGATGGTGTGGATATTCCAGGAAGGCCACCTGAGCCAGCAGCTCGGCTTCACCGCCCAATCGATCGACCCCAGCATCCCGGTGATCCTGTTCAGCATCGTGTTCGGCATGTCGATGGACTACGAGGTGCTGTTGATCAGCCGGATCCAGGAGGAGTACAGGCGCACCGGCGACAACCAGGCGGGAGTCGCGATGGGGCTCGAGAAGAGTGGGCGCCTGATCACGGGCGCCGCCGCGATCATGTGCGCGGTGTTCCTGGCCTTCGGCCTCGCCGACGTGGTGATCATCAAGGCCATCGGCATCGGGCTGGCGATCGCCATCGCCATCGACGCCACGATCGTTCGAATCCTCATCGTGCCGTCGGTCATGCGCCTCCTGGGCCGCGCCAACTGGTGGGCGCCGCGGCCGCTCGCCCTGCTGCACGGCAGGATCGGGGCGGGTGAGTCCCATGCGGTTGCCCCGGTGCCGGCCAGGGGATAGAAGAGGCGCCTCCCCGCGAGTAAGGGGCGCTGGGGACGCCCCCTACCGCATAGGGGAGGGCCGGCGAGTCACGCTTCAGGCGATCCCGCCGGGGGGACGGGGCCAACGATCGCACCCGATCCTGAAGGCGGCCTGTGAGAAACCTTGGAACTGCCTCACAGACGCCCACCGCCCAGGCCGCTACCGTTCGATGCATCGACGCCCGCAAGCTCGCCGCCGCCGGGTCGGTGATCGGCCTCCTGGCCGGCTGTTCCACGGGCGCTTCCTCCACCGGCCAACCCACGCCGTCACCGATCGAGAGCTGGACGATGTTCCGTGGAGACCTGTCTCGGGACGGTCACCCCTCGACCGCGACCCTTGACTCCGGCGCGGCGGCACGACTGGCGGTGGCCTGGCGAGCCGGGATGGCCGGAGCGGTGGACGGCTCGCCGGCGGTGTCAGAAGGAAGGGTGGTGGCGGGCAGCCAGGGCGGCCGGCTCGCCGCATACGACGCCTCGACCGGATCGCGATTGTGGGAGGTCGTCGGACTCGGTCCGATTGCCGGCTCGCCGTCGATCGCGGGTCACCGCGTCTTCGCGGGTTCGCTCAGCGGTCATGTCCGAGCGTTCGGCCTTGCTCGCGGCGAGCGGTTGTGGGACTGGAAGGCGCCCGGCGTTGCGCCCGCGATCTGGTCGTCGCCGGCGGTTTACGGTTCGCTGTTGCTGGTCGGCGTCGGATCGCAATTCGGCGACACGCCGCTCGAGGTCGGGCGGATGATCGCGCTGGATGTCGCCACCGGCCGCGAGGCCTGGGCGACGTGCGCCATGGCCGGATGCGATCCCGGCGGCGGGATTTGGTCGACGCCGGCGGTCGATGCCGCCGGCCGGGCATTCGTCGGCGTCGGCAACCCCGTCGACGGGATCCTCGCGTTCAGCGCCTCGAGCGGGAGCCGCCTGTGGACCTACAGCTTTTACGCCGACGCCGCACGAGACCTCGACGTGGGTGCGAGCCCGGTTCTGCTCGACGTGGCCGGGCGGGAGGCGGTCGGGGTGGGTTCGGTCGCCGGCGTCTTCAAGCTGCTCGACGCCTCGAGCGGAGCGGTGATCTGGTCGGACGAGCTCGTGTCCGGCAGCCCGGTGCACGGGCTGATCGCGTCGCCGGGTTTCGACGGTACGAACCTTTACGTTGGGTCCGCCAGTGCGCCGACCGGCATGTTCGCGCTGAACCCGAAGGGTGGAGGGGTGATCTGGCGCCGCCAAACCGACCAGGCCGTGTACTCGTCACCGGCGGTCGGGAGCGGCGCGCTGGTCTTCGGTACCGGTGTGGTGTTTGGGGACCTCCGCTCCGGCTCCATCATCGCCCTGGCGAGCCGTGACGGTCATGTGTTGTGGAGCTTCGATGCCCACTCGGCCGTGCACAGCTCGCCCGCGATTGCCGGGAACCTGGTGGTGGTCGGTGACTCGAACGGCGACCTATTCGCGTTCAGGCCGAAGTCCTAGCCCGTCCTGTCCCGAGTACGGGGGAAGGACTGGGAAGAGGGCGTGCGCGTGGCGCTCGGAGGCGTCAGGCAGGGCCGGTGGGGGAAGAACCCCCCTCTCCCCTGCGGGGAGAGGGCGAGGGTGAGGGGCGCGAGCTCGGTGGGGGAAGGACTGGGAAGAGGGCGTGCGCGTGGAGCTCGGAGGCCGCCACGCGATGTCGGTGGGGGAAGAATCCCCCCTCTCCCCTGCGGGGAGAGGGCGAGGGTGAGGGGCGCGGGCCCGGTACCGCTGTGGAGCGAGAGCTTTTTCGTGATCTACAGCCTTCTTTTGCTTGACGCCCGAACGGATGTTTGGTAGCATGGTCGCATGTTGGGGGTTGGGGCACAAGGCTCTCCGATCTGGAAGCGGCGCTCAGGCAGTTCCAGCAGCGCGATC